>CAVKVO010000040.1:10159-13486 GCA_963659575.1 Prevotella sp. CAG:1031 | reverse complement strand
GGACTCGCAAGCGGTGTGTATGTGGTGGGCGGCCACAAGGTTGTGAAGAAATAACCACGGACTTTAATATCAGAAAGAAGCAGGGCTATCAAATCCAACGGCACGGAACAACCCGTTCAAATGCCGTTCAAAGAGATTGGATTTGCCCTGCTTCTTCACTTTCAAACATATACTTTATATCTTAGGAGAATCTATTTCTTCTCTCTCAAACATCTACTGAAGATTTCGGGGGAATATAGTTCTTCACGTTCAAACATCTACTGAAGATTTCGGGAGCACCGACTCCTCACATTTCAGACATCTACTAAACACCTTAATATGAAACATTTCAAGTTTAAGGCGGCATTGGTTTCAGTGCTGCTTACGGGCACTACAGCCCTTGCTCAAGCCCCTGTATACATCACCGCAGGGCAATCTAACGCTGACGGAAGGGAGTATGTCAGCAAACTGCCGTCGTACATGAAGAACGGCTACAAGCACTTGCAGTTCAAGAACGTCACCAGTTCGAGCGACGGCACATTCGGTAGCCGCACGTTTGAAGACCGTTCGGGACGCTTCGCCTTCTGCGATGTGACCAACTACTTCATCGACCAGACCACCACATCCAACTTCTACTCCATCAAATGCGCCTACGGAGGCACCGCCATCGACACCGCTGCCACCTACAACACGCTGCCTGTGTGGTGCGCCGACTCCGCTTGGATAGCAGCCAACAACGCTTACCGTGGCGACATCAACACCGGCAAGTCGCTCACCAAGTCGCTCACCGAGGGTTTGGCCGACTGTGCCAACGTCACACTGGGCAAACTCGACGGCGGATATGACGTGAAGGCCATCATGTGGCACCAGGGCGAGAGCGACAGAGCGCAGAGCGGCCACTACTACAAGAACTTCAAGGACATGATTCTGTACATGCGCAACGCCGTGTATGCCCTCACCGGCAAGGAGAAAGACAAGACTCTGCCCTTCATTTTCGGCACCGTGTCGCACTCAAGCAAGCAGTATAACAGCGCTGTGGAGAAGGCTCAGAAGCAGGTGGCCGAGGAGTTGCCCAACGTTTATTGCATAGACATGAGCGACGCCGGACTGCGTTCCGATGCGCTCCACTTCGATTCGGCATGGACAGAATATCTCGGCAAGATGATGTACAACCAGCTTGTTGAACTCAAACTCGTTGACGGCCAACCGCTCGACGTGCAAAAGCCGCATATTCCAAGCGCAAGCGACACTCTGAAAGTGGACGCTGAACGCTCGTGGGACTTCACTCAGGCGTGGAGCCAAACCTCGGTTGACTCGCTCACGAGCGACAGTCGCTGGCCAAAATACCAGTCGTTGGGCTACCGATATTCGCAGGCTATGTCGACCAACCAGGAACTTTCCACCTCGGGAGGCTATGTTTTCCCGGAGACGAAAGGACTGTATTTCAAGTGCGGGTCGGGCAACCGCATCATCATCAACCCCGGCAAGAATCTCTGTTTCTACGGCGACAACCTCTATCTCACCCTGCCCAAGGTAAGTCCAGGTCAGACTGTCACCATAGTGACGGCTTCTGCCAAGGGCGAGCGCGGACTTACCACCGACAGTGGCGATGAGTTGGTACTGATAAGTGGCGGAGTGAAGTCGTCCGACAAGGTGACAAACTCGTGGAAAGTGAAAGAGTCGCTCACCGAACCCGTCGACCTCGTGTTCCACTCCAACGGCGGTGCCATCTATGTGTACAGCATTGAGGTCACTTCGCCCTACGTCCAGATACTCGTGGGTGCCGACCAGAAGGTGGCGTTCAGTTCACCGAAGGCTTGCGAAGTGAAGTCCCACGCCGACATGATAAAGGCTTACGTGGCCACAGGCTACGACAAGCAGAACGAGGCCGTGGTGTTGGAACAGGTGGACACCATACCTGCCAATACGGGTGTAATCATCATTGGTGAGGAAAGCCTCATCGGAGCCAAGGAAGTGACCACCACAAAGACCTACCCTGGCAATCTGCTGGTGGCAGCTACGGCTGAAACGACCGTGAACCCTACCGAAGAGATTGACGGAACGACCTACGTAAACTTCACGCTCAAGCCCGAAAACGGTTCGGTTGACTTCCATAAGCTCTCCGCACAGACCACTTTGGCCTCCGGCACTGCCTATCTGCGCTTGCCCCAGACCACGGTTGGCAGCACCGAGGTGGTGAAAGCCGATGCCAACGGCACTCCAACTTCCATCAAGAAGGTGAAGAAAATGGCTGCCAACGACGGCCAGTGGTACACCTTGGACGGACTCGCTGTGACTGCTCCCGACAAGGGCTTTTATATCTATAACGGCAAGAAATATCTGATAAAGTAAGTTTACATTCTGTATAGGGGTGTCACTTACGCAGCATAATCGACACGCTTACGCCCCTTAACTCGGCCATTTACCATCCGTAAGTGGCCGAGTTTTTTCATGCAACCCATTTTGTCATCTTCCGCACGATTACCTTTATACCACGAAAAACCTCCAAAAAGCCCATATAATCGGCATTTTTACCATACCTTTGGGTTAAACCTTTGCCACTTGTGTTCGTCATAACAGACAAACAACGGCACTTACTAAAACAACTATGAAAAAACTTTTCATTCTACCAGTCGTCCTCATGTCGTGCGCAACCCTTTGGGCGCAGCCTCGCTACGACATGACCAAGCTGCAGCGCGAGCGGCTCAACCGCGGCGTGGTGGCCTTGCGACAAGACAGCAACAGCGTGGTGGTGAGCTGGCGCACGCTCTCTTCGGACAAGAAGGGTGAACCCTTTGACGTATATCGCAACGGCGAGAAACTCACAACCACGCCTCTCACCACCGGCGGAACGTTCTTTGTGGACAACAGTCCGCTCTCCGGCGAAGCCATATATGAGGTTAGAGGCGGCGGAAACAACGGCACGTTTGCGCTGAAGCCCAATTCGCCGTGCGGCTATCTGCCCATTGCTCTGCAAAAACCGGCTGACGGCACAGCTCCCGACGGCACTACATATTCTTATTCGGCCAACGACGCGAGCGTGGGCGATGTGGACGGCGACGGCCAATACGAGATTTTCCTCAAGTGGGACCCGTCGAACTCGCACGACAACTCGCATCCGGGGTTCACCGGAAACACCCTCATAGACTGCTACCGACTGGACGGCACCATGCTTTGGCGCATAGACCTCGGACGAAACATACGCAGCGGTGCCCACTATGTGCCGTTCATCGTGTATGATTTCGACGGCGACGGTCGCGCGGAACTGATGGTGAAAACCGCCGACGGCACTGTTGACGGCACGGGAAAGGTGATTGGCAACGCCGAAGCCAACTGGGTGGAAGGCGC
>CAVKVO010000040.1:0-9920 GCA_963659575.1 Prevotella sp. CAG:1031 | reverse complement strand
AAAGGCGGCAGCGTATGCCTCAACAGCAGCAGGGTTTTAATGGCAGATACACCGGGCGCATACTGTCAGGACCTGAGTATATCTCCGTGTTCGACGGACTCACGGGGCGTGTGCTCGACACTGCCGACTACATCCCCGAGCGTGGCGACACGAGGGCTTGGGGCGACGACAACGGAAACCGCTCGGAGCGCTATCTGGCTGGCTTGGGCTACTTTGACGGACAGAAGCCCAGTGCTGTGTTCTGCCGCGGTTACTACACGCGAACGGTCATTGCGGCATGGGATTGGGACGGCAAAAAGCTGAAAAACCGCTGGACGTTTGACACCGACAAGCCGGAATGGAAATCCTACGCCAGCCAGGGCAACCACAACTTGCGCATCGGCGATGTGGACGGCGACGGTTGCGACGAGATAATCTATGGTTCTATGGCAGTGGACAACGACGGCACAGGACTGTACAACACGGGCATGGGTCACGGCGACGCCATACACATGACCGTGTTCGACCCCACTTCAGACAAGCTTCAGGTGTGGGCTTGCCACGAAAACCATCGTGACGGCAGCACTCTGCGCGACGCTGCCACAGGCAAAGTGCTGTTTCAGTTGAAGAGCAACACCGACGTGGGTCGCGCAATGGCGGCAGACATCGACCCGACCAACCCGGGTGTGGAGATGTGGAGCTCCGACAGCCACGGCATACGTGACATACACGGCAACGTGGTGAAGCCAAAGGGTCAGGTGAAAACTACCGATGACAGCAAGGAGAGCGGCGAGGAAGACGACACGGCACTGTATCTGCGCGGACGCCGACTGCCAACAAACTTCGGCATCTGGTGGGACGGCGACTTGCTGCGCGAACTGCTTGACCACGAGAGTGTGTCGAAATACGACTGGAACGAGGGCACATCCAACACGATATTCCGCTTTGACGGTTGCCGATTCAACAACGGAACGAAGTCAAATCCCTGTCTCAGTGCCGACATCCTTGGCGACTGGCGCGAGGAAGTGCTCCTGCGCACCGAAGACAGTTCGGAGTTGCGGTTGTATGTGAGCACAGTTCCAACGGACTACCGAATCAATTGTCTCATGGAGGATATCCCTTACCGCATAAGTGTGGCCACGGAAAACGTTGGATACAACCAACCACCAGAGACCGGCTTCTATCTTGGTCCCGACAAATCGGTGGTTGATTTCCTAAAATAGACCAAGACAAGACTTCTCTCATAATCTGCTTTATTACCTGATCCGCCCGTATGCCAAGTGCAAACGGGCGGATCGCTTGTTTGTAGGGATAGGTCTAAGCGCCAAAGGCATACCGCCAAGAAAGCGCAGAGAGGCAATATGGATACGACAAATTTTACGTAAATTTGCATGTAACTAACCTGCTTTCAATCAAACATGAAAAGGATTTTCCTTCTTACCACATTATATATTATAGCCAGTCTCACCGTTTCCGCCACCGACATCGACCGCATGGCGCTCATGGGCAAGCGCATTTCGTCGGCAGACGGACTGTCGAGCAACACCGTATACGACATCATTCAGGACAAATATGGCTTTGTGTGGATGGGAGCGGCCTACGGACTGTGCCGATATGACGGATATTCGTTCGTGAACTTCTACTCTCTCAGCGACGAGAAGTCAAAGAAGATTGAGGCAAACGTGGGCAATCTCTACGAAGACCGCACCAATAGTTTGCTCTGGATACACACCGCAACGTTCAACTTCGCCTGCTACGACATGGCCACTGGTCGCTTCGTGGACTACACCGGGCGCGACGACGAGAGCAAAGCCTACCGAAGGATGCTCCGTTCGGGCAACAACATGTGGATGTATGACACCAACAACGGCATGAGGCGTGTGAATCGCTCCGGCGGGAAGTTCACTTGCGACGACTATACTGCGGAGAACGGCAAGCTGCCAAGCAACCACATACCGCGAATAGTGGAGGACGGAAGGCAAAACGTGTGGATTCTGACCTCCAACGGACTGGCTATGGCCGACAAGGAGGGGCGCATAAGAACCGTGGTCAAGGGTGTGCGCTACATAGAGGGCTGCTCCTACAACGGCAAGGCGGTTGTGCTGACGGCCAGGAACACTGTTGAGGTGTATGAACCCACGGGGAAGCGGTCGAAAGTGATCAAGATACCGGCTGCACTCGGCCTGTCGCACACCATAAGGAGTTCGTTTGTGTGGCAAGGCAAGTGGATGCTGTTCGGTCCGGAGACCTATTCCGTGGACCTGAAGAGCGGACTGTGCGAGAAACCCGAGGGGTTGCAACTGCACAACGGATTGCTCTTGGAGAGTATAGACGGTTTCTACTTCGAGTCAAACGCCATCGGCGACCTGTGGATATTCTCGCCAAAGGGCGAAGTGAGGAAGTTTCGGCTCATAGACAGTGCGCTCTTCACGGCTGAAAGGCGGCGTCTGTACAGCGTGGCGCGCGGAAAAGACGGTCTGTTCTACATCGCCACATACGGCAACGGACTGTTTGTGTATGATTTCGCAAGCAACAGGATGCGCCACTTCACCGCCAACGACCAGCAGCCCATCATTGACACCGACGTGCTAAAGGACATAACCGTGGGAAACGACGGAACGGTGTGGGTGGCACAGGAGAATGCCGGTGTGGCGCGCGTCACTGTCACTCCGCAACCATTGGCTTCGTTCATACAACCCATGCCCGGACATAACGGCGACTGGAGCAACTACGTAGGCATGGTGGCCAATGGCAAGGCTGGCGAGGTGGTTTTCTCCACGAGAGACAATCGGTTGTACAGTCTGGACACGGCTTCGGGACTGGTGAAAGAGACTGGCAGGACGAAGTCGTGCGTCTTTTCGATACTCACAGATCGCTACGGACGCACATGGATGGCCACTCGCAACGACGGTCTATACATCGACGGCGAGCACTACTACAAGGGCGATGGTGGCAAAGGACTGCCGAGCCGTATGCTGAACTCAATGGTGGAGGACTCGCAAGGTCGGGTTTGGATGGCCACAACGGAGGAAGGACTGATCATGGCCAGCGACATAGCCGACGGCAGCGTGGTTTTCCGCACGTTTCTCAACCGCAACCTGAACGAAAGTAGGCTGCACAAGCTGGCCATCGACCGCAAAGGACGGTTGTGGGTGGCCACGAACAATGGATTATACGTGGTGGACACTCACAAAATGAGGATAACCAACGACGACTTCAAGTGCTTCAATCCGACAAACAGTGCCTTCCCTTACAGCGAAGTGCGCTGCGTGCTGCCGGCAAGCGACGGTGCGCTGTGGGCAGGAGGCAAGGGTAGCGGTGTGGTGCGCTGCACTTTCGACGCCAACTTGCGGAGCATCAGTTGCAAGTCGCTGACCAAGGAGCAGGGCATGGCCAACAACACGGTGAACAGTATGGTGGAAGACCAATATAAAAACCTCTGGGTGGCCACGGAAAACGGTCTTTCGGTGATCTACGGCAAGGACTTTAAGGTGAAGACCTACCTCTTTGGCAACTCGTTTGGGCGCAACACTTACTCTGAAAACGCCGTGCTGCGCATGAGTGACGGACGGCTGATATTTGGCACTCAGGCGGGCATCGCCGTGATAACGCCGCAACAGTTGTCGAGTCATGCGTCGAGTCGCCCCATAGACATACTCATCACCGACATCAGCGTAAACGGTTCCACCTTGCCGGAGAGCAATCCGGCTGGTTTCGCACCGGGCAACACGAAGAGCATCACGCTCAGTCACAACGAAAACTCGGTGTCGCTGTCGTTCTCAAACTTTGAATATGGCGACACGAAATCGTCACTCTACCAGTTCTACATGGAGGGTTCCGACCGCACATGGCGACCGCTGACGAGCATGAATCATGTGGAATACGGCAACTTGAGTCCCGGTCACTACGTGTTTCACCTGCGTTCGCTGAGCGATAACCGCTGGAGCAAGGAGACCACACTGGAGATTACCATTCGCCAACCGTGGTACAACACTCTGTGGGCGTGGCTCGTGTATGTGGCATTGGCCATTGCGGCAGGACTTTACCTATACTCCAACGCCCGCGAAAAATTCCGTTTACACCAGCAGATGCGCATAAACAAGGAGCTAACCGAGTTTCGCCTGAGTTTCTTCACCAGCATTACGCACGAGTTCCGCACGCCTTTGGCCATAATACAGGGCGCGGTGGACAAGCTGATGGCAGGAAAAGGGGAACCGTCGCACGCTGCCTTGCAGACTGTTGGGCGAGGTACTCACCGTTTGCTGCGCCTCGTGAACCAGCTGATGGAGTTCCGCAAGGTGACAACCGACAACATGAAGATACGTGTAGAGCCGGGTGACATCGTCAACTTCGTGCGCGACATATACCAAGACCTGTGGAACATAGCGAAAACGAAGGGCATAAGCATCACTTTCACACCGTTTGAACGCCACTACGAGATGCCTTTCGACCGCTCGATGGTGGAGTCGATGGTGTATAACCTTATCAGCAATGCTGTGAAATATACTCCTGAGCGCGGCAGGATAAGCGTTTCGCTGAAGAAGATTGACGATCAAATTGTGCTTACCGTGGCTGACAACGGTCCCGGAATAGGCAAGGAGCAACTGAAAAGTCTGTTCCAACCGTTCATGCACGGCAACGTTTCGCAAGGCGGAATGGGCATCGGACTATACACAGCGCATCGTATGGCAGAGCTGCACCACGGTTCGCTCACATACCAACCGGGCAACGAGGGCAACAATATGGCTGGCAATGAAGGGGAGACTGGTAGCAATGGTGATGCAAAGGCAACGGACAACGGGGGCAATACAGGTGCAATCTTTATCCTCACCCTACCCTCTTCAGCCGACGCATACACCAAGGACGAGTTCAAAAAGACTACGGCCATTGATACTACTGCGGACGAAACGGAGCGCAAGGGCAGCGAATTGCCCATAAAGGAGCTGCTGCCCGAGGCGTTGAACGATGTGACAGTGGCGGTGATTGAGGACGATTACGATATGTCAGCGCAGATTTGCGGTGAACTGGCCACCTATTTCCACATAGAAAGCTACACAACCGGCGAGTCGGGACTGGCTGGTGTGCGCGAAAAGATGCCGGCTCTGGTAATCTGCGACGTGATGTTGCCAGGCATAAACGGCTATGAGGTGGTGAAGCAACTGAAGAGTGACGCTGCCACGGCCATGACTCCCGTGATAATGCTCACCGCTCTGGACGACGAGAACCATCAGGTGCGGTCGTACAACGCCGGGGCTGACGACTATATGGTGAAGCCTTGCAACTTCAAACTGCTGCTCGCGCGGTCGCTACAGCTCATCAAACAGGCGCAAAACCGCAAGGCCGAGTTGGCGCAGAGCCGCAAGGCGGAACCGTCAACCAAGCAGGATGCGGAGAGCAACGTCCCCTGCCCCACCGACAACACGGCGGATACGAGGTTGATAACCACCCAGGCGGACAAGCTGTTCCGCGAGAAAGTGCAGTATATCATGGCGCAACACCTGAGCGACCCGAACTTCACCGTCGACCAACTCGCAGCAATGGTGGGTATGGGACGCACAAAGTTCTTCAAGAAGATGAAGGATATGACGGGTATGTCGCCCAACAAATATCTGCAAAACGAGCGCATGAGGATAGCAGCCGACCTCCTGGCCGACGGCGAACTGACCGTTTCGGAAGTAAGCTATAAGGTTGGCATCCAGGATGCGTCGTATTTCAACAAGTGTTTCAAACAGAAATATGGCGTAGTGCCCAGCAAATATAAAAGGGAATGTTGAGTTTCAACATTCCCCTTTGTGGTTTTATCCCTAAAGAACGGTCTCTAAACGGTTTCTTCTTAGGCTTTCTTTCCCCTAAGAAGAGGCCTCAAATCCTACTTCTTCTTGTTCGTTTCGGTGATGAAAGCGGCAACGGTTTTGGCGATATGCGTCGCACCCTTTGCCGTGGGATGTATGCCGTCGCGCTGCATCTCGTCGGTTGACGGGTCAATAACGGGGTGCAGGTCGAGCACTTCCAACTTGTTTTTCTTAGCCACCTTGCGTATTGCCGGTATCACTCCAGCCACAATCGTGGAGTCAAGTATGGTCTGTGGCTTGACGTCCTTGGTGTTTGTGGCAGCCTTTATGGGCGTGCAGAGTATGATGCGCGGCTTTGAGGGCAAGGCTTTCAGCTGGTTTACCATCTGCTGAAGGTCGCTTGCAAACTCCTTTCCGTGGTTGTCCCAGTTTTGGGGTTTGCTGTCGTTGGTGCCAAGCTTTATCACTACGATGTCCGGATTGAACGACAGCGCCTCTTTCCACGCGTTTTCCTTGGTGTAAGGACGGTCGCCGTTGGTAAGAAGTGTGCGTGCGCTCACTCCGAAGTTGCGCACATAATAGTCCGAACCGAGCTGATTCTGAAGCTGCGCAGGATAGCCGTTCACGTCGGGCATGGGTATGCCGAAGCCGTCGGTGATGCTGTTGCCTATGCAAGCCACACGTTTCGCCGTAGCAACCGGGGCTTTGAGCTTGTCGAGCCATGCGCCAAGTTCGTTGAGCACCTGGTCGTGATAGGCGAAAGTACTCCTAAAACCGAAGCCGTGGCCACCTGCGGGATATACGTGCAGGGCCGACGGGATGCCGGCGCGGCACAGTGCGGTGTAGTAAGGCAGTCCGTTGGTAAGCGGCGGCACAGCCTTGTCGTCAGCCGCCATGAGCACAAAGGCTGGCGGAGTCTCATGTTTGCGCACCTGCTTGTCGTTGGAATAAGCCTTAACCATCTTCTCGTCGGAACGCCTATCACCAAGGAAACCCACCACAGAGCCTTTGTGGGTGACGCGTTCGTCCATGGATATGACCGGATAGAACAGTATCTGGAAGTTGGGACGAGTCTCAATCGGGGCGTGGGTTGCCGTGGTGGAAGCCAAGTGGCCACCGGCAGAGAAGCCCATGATGCCCACATCGTAGGGGTTGACGCCCCACACCGAGGCACTGTCGCGCACCATTCGGATGGCGTTTTGGGCGTCGGCCATGGGCAGAGCGCCGTCGCCTTTGGGCATTCTGTAGGTCAACACGCAAAAGGCAATGCCCTTCTGGTTGAAATACTGCGCCCAGTCGGTGCCCTCATTCTGCATGGAAAGATGGGAATAACCGCCACCGGGGCAGTCGACGATGGCACGTCCCGAGGGATTTTCCGGCAGGAACACCTGCATATTCGACTGGCCGTCGGGAGTGATGTTCACCGTAAACGTGCGTGCAGTCTGCGCCGTGGCAGTCAGTCCGGCCGCAAGAACGGCGGCCAAGAAACATATACGCTTCATTTCTTCAACCACAAGAGTTACTTCATTTCAACGTATTTGATCTTGTCCATGTCGCCATAGTCAAGGTTTTCGCCGCCCATGCCCCATACAAACATATAGTTGCTTGTGGCTGCGGCGCAGTGAACGCTCCATTCGGGCGACATCACGGCCTGCTCGTTGTGCAGCCAGATGACGCGAGTTTCCTGCGGTTCACCCATGAAGTGGGATATGGCGTTGCCCTCAGGCAGGTTGAAATAGTAGTAAGCCTCCACGCGACGACCGTGGGTATGTGCCGGCATGGTGTTCCAAACAGAACCGGGAGCCAACTCGGTCAAGCCCATCTGCAACTGGCAGGGGCCGCCCTTGCCACCGTTTTTCTCAGAAAGCACGTTGTTTACAATCAGCTGATTGATCACGCGGTCGTTGCTCTCCTCCATCTTGCCTGCATGAAAACTGTTTGAGTTGAGACACTTCAGCTTCTTTGCCCTTGCGGCGTCGTTGCAGACAATCATCTGTGTGGGATATTCCTTGTGAGCCGTTGTGGAGTTGAGATAGAACTTGGCAGGGTTGGAAGCGTCCTTGCTGGCGAAGGTTATCTCCTTGGAACCGCGACCAACATAGAGGGCGTCCTTGAACTCAAGTTCATATTTCTTGCCGTCAACAGTGACGATACCCGTGCCCTTGCTGGTGTTGATGATGCCAAGTTCACGGTTGTAGCAGAAGTAAGGAGCCTTCAACGGGTCGATTGATTCGAGCTTCAATACCGAGCCAACGGGCATTGCTCCGCCATAGACCACGCGGTCGTACATGGAGTAAGTGAAGTGGATCTTGTTGGCCTCCATCACCTTTTCCATCACGAAAGCGTCGCGCAAGCGCTGTGTGTCGTAGGTTTTCACGTCCAGAGGGCTGCATGCCGTCTGCACGGTGTAGTCAGTCTGTGCGCCGGCACTCATGGCAGAAGCCAGGAGAACGGCTGATAAAAATAGTTTGTTCATTGTCTTTTCCTTATTTAATATATGTGTGTTTCTATATGTGTTGTGCTTCTATGTTTACGCAGCCTTCTTTGCTTCGCGGTCTTCACGCACAATGCGGCGATTATTGATGACCATGAGAGCCACAGTCACAATGGCCAACAGACCCATGCCGACATACTGAAGCTTGACACCGCGGTAGATAATCCAGCCGAAGAGTGACGACGCGAAGTCGAGAGCACCGCCGGCAAAGCCGTCGGGGATGTGTGCCGTCGGGTCTTTCGTGGCCTCATAAACGCTGTTGGCGGCCAGGGTGAAGTCGGGCGACATATCGGTGACGAAGTACAGTCCGATTACCAATGCCAGCAGACCGATAATCAGTGTCTTCACTACATTGCCCTTGGTGAAGGGCAGCACCATGGGGAAGAGATAGAACATTCCGGCGAGTGAGGCCAAAGGCAGAAACTGGTTGCCGGGCAGGAACACGGCGATGGCCAATATGGCAGGTATCAGGATGACGGAGGCCACCAGCGTGGTGGGATGACCTATCACCAGAGCCGGACTCATACCGATGTGTACCTTCTTACCGTTGAACTTGGTTTTCACGAGTTCCTGTGTCTTCTCCGAAATGGGTTTCAAACCGTCGATGAACAGTGAGGTTATGCGCGGAATGAGTTCCATCACGGCACCCATGGTAACGCCGAGGAACAGCACCTTCTTTATATCCAACTGCGCAGCCCAGCCGATGAGTGCTCCGACAATCACTCCGAGCACCAGGGGTTCGCCGAGCACGCCAAACTTCTTCTTCAGTCCCTCAGCGTCGATGTCCAACTTGGAAAAACCGGGAATCATGTCGAGCAGCCGGTTCAGCACGATTGCTATCGGCATGAAGCTCTGGCAGAACGGCTGAGGTATGGATATACCGTCAAGGTCGTAGTACTTCTGAAACTTCTCTGCGGTCATATCGGCGCAAACGAGCGTTATGATATAGCACACTATGGCGGCAAAATAGCCCCACAGCAGGCTTTCGCCCATCACGAAATAGGCCACGGCACCGATGAAAGCAAAGTGCCAGTAGTTCCACAGGTCGATATTGACCGTGCGAGTGGTCTTGGTGATGAGCATGAGGAAGTTGATGCCCAGGCAGATGGGGATTATCAGTGCACCAACGGCAGTGTTGTAGGCCACGGCAGCGGCAGCCGGCCAGCCCATATCAAACACATTCAGTTGAAGATGATACAAGTCGGAAATGCTTTTCAGCGGTGCGTTGAAATTGGTGGTGAGCAGTGCGGTTACGACACCGAGTCCCACGAATCCAACACCGACAAACAAACCTGACTTCAGGGCTTTTCCGAACTTCATGCCTATGCACAGGCCGATAACAGTAAATATGATTGGCATCATCACGCTGGCACCCAGGCTGATGATATAGCCGAACACTTGTTCCATAAATAACTTTTAGTTTTGCAGTTTTACATTTTAGGTTGGATGCAAAGTTAACTTATTTTTCTCTGTCATCCAACTATTTGCACCACTTTAGGGAGGTTGCGCGATTTTGCAAGTCAAGTTTTATGGCAACTGTTCAGCGGTCCTTGAGCCATGAATTGCCGAATCGCCACATTTCATGCTGAAATAAAGGCGACGCACTACTTGCTGGCAATATAGGAGGTACGCCGCCCTCGGCGTATCATTCGTGC
>CAVKVO010000039.1:0-13546 GCA_963659575.1 Prevotella sp. CAG:1031 | reverse complement strand
TACGAAATTTGCATCCGAAACATTGAAAACATGATATTTTAACGTCTTAGTAAGGCAAAAAGAAAGAAACAGTTATGGCAGAAGAATTGGAAGTGAAGGAGCTCGACCAGGTAGTAGTGCGCTTCTCCGGCGACTCCGGCGATGGGATGCAATTGGCAGGAAACATATTCTCCACAGTGTCGGCAACGGTCGGCAACGGCATCTCTACGTTTCCTGACTATCCGGCCGACATCCGTGCCCCGCAAGGATCGCTCACTGGTGTGTCGGGATTTCAGGTTCATATTGGCGCGGGAAAGGTTTTCACCCCGGGAGACAAGTGCGACGTGCTTGTAGCAATGAACGCTGCCGCCTTGAAAACGCAGTATAAATACGCAAAACCACAGGCCACCATTATAATAGACACCGACAGTTTCGGGGCAAAAGACCTGCAAAAGGCGGAGTTCAAGACCGAAGACTATCTGGGCGAAATGGGCATTGACAGCGACAGAGTTGTGGCTTGCCCCATAACACAGATGGTGAAGGACTGTCTGAGCGACAGTGGCATGGACAACAAGAGCGTGCTCAAGTGCCGAAACATGTTTGCACTGGGCATCGTTTGCTGGCTGTTCAACCGCGAATTGCCGCTGGTGGAGAACTTCCTGAAGGAGAAGTTCGCCAAGAAACCGCAGATTGCTGAGAACAATATAAAGGTGGTGCGTGCCGGATATGACTACGGTCACAACGTGCATGCAAGTGTTCCGGCTACATACAGGATTGAGTCGAAGCACAAGGAGAAGGGCCGTTACATGGACATAACGGGCAACAAGGCCACTGCATACGGTCTCATCGCCGCTGCCGAAAAGGCCGGACTGAAACTGTTTCTCGGCTCCTACCCTATCACTCCCGCAACGGACATTCTGCACGAACTGGCCAAGCACAAGTCGTGCGGCGTAATCACAGTGCAGTGTGAGGACGAGATTTCGGGCTGCGCAAGTGCCATCGGTGCATCGTTCGCAGGAGCTTTGGCCGCCACATCAACGTCTGGCCCTGGTATCTGCCTCAAATCGGAAGCGATAAACCTCGCCGTGATAGACGAGTTGCCACTGGTTATCATAGATGTACAGCGCGGTGGCCCCTCTACAGGATTGCCCACAAAGAGCGAACAGACCGACTTGCTGCAGGCTCTGTACGGACGCAACGGTGAAAGTCCGATGCCCGTGATAGCCGCAACTAGTCCTACCGACTGTTTCGACGTTGTTTACAATGCTGCGAAGATTGCTTTGGAGCACCTTACTCCAGTGATACTGCTCACAGATGCATTCATCGCCAACGGTTCTGCAGCATGGAAGCTTCCCGACATAGCAAACTTGCCGGAGATAAAGCCTCACTACGCTACACCGGAGCAGAAGGGCAACTACTCTCCATACCATCGTGACCCCGAAACAGCGGTGAGATACTGGGCTATACCGGGCAACGAGGGTTACACACACATACTCGGCGGACTGGAAAAGGACGGCGACACGGGTGCCATCTCAACCAACCCGGAGAACCACGACCACATGGACCGACTCAGAGCGGAGAAGATAGAGCGCATACCTGTGCCTGACCTTGAGGTGGAAGGCGACAAGGACGACGCGGAACTGCTGATTGTCGGTTTCGGAAGCACCTACGGACATCTCTGTTCGGCCATGAAGGCGCTGCAGGCAGAGGGACGCAAGGTGGCGTTGGCACAGTTCAAGTATATCAACCCGCTGCCGAAGAACACTGCGGAGGTGTTGCTCAAATATCCCAAAGTGGTGGTGGCAGAGCAAAACCTCGGACAGCTCGCCGGCTATCTGCGCATGAAGGTGGACGGATTTGTGCCGAAGAAGTTCGACCAGGTGAAGGGTCAGCCATTCGTAGTGGAGGAACTCGTAAACGCATTCAGGACAATTATCGAAGGTTAACAAGGAGGAAATTTAGAGATGTACACATTTCAAGACTATAAGAAGGGACAACCAAGATGGTGTCCGGGATGCGGTGACCACTTCTTTCTGGCATCGCTCCACAAGGCAATGGCTGAAGTTGGCGTTGCTCCACACGAGACAGCTGTCATTTCGGGCATAGGATGTTCGAGCCGACTGCCGTACTATGTCAACACGTATGCCATGCAGACCATACACGGACGTGCGGCTGCCATAGCCACAGGCACTAAGGTGGTGAACCCAAACCTCACTGTTTGGCAAATCAGCGGCGACGGCGACGGACTGGCCATTGGCGGTAACCACTTCATACACGCCATGCGCCGCAATATAGACATCAACGTGATATTGCTCAACAACCGTATATACGGACTGACCAAAGGACAGTATTCGCCCACAAGTCCGCGTGGCTTCGTGTCGAAATCAAGTCCCTACGGTACGGTGGAGGATCCTTTCCGTCCGGCGGAACTGTGCTTCGGCGCACGCGGACACTTCTTTGCGCGTGCCGTAGCCACCGACTCAGCTGGCACAATCGCCATACTCAAGGCTGCCCAGCAGCACAAGGGAGCGTCGGTATGCGAGATTTTGCAGAACTGCGTAATATTCAACGACGGCACTCACGAGTCTGTATATAATAAGGAAGGACGCAAGAAAAATGCCATATACGTGGAGCACGGCAAACCGCTCATCTTCGGTGAGAACAACGAATACGGTCTCGTGCAGGACGGTTTCGGCTTGAAAGTGGTGAAAATCGGTGAGAACGGAGTGACCGAAAAGGACATTCTCGTGCACGATGCCCACTGCGAGGACAACACGCTTCAGCTGAAACTGGCCATGATGGACAACGAACACGGTTTCCCCGTGGCTCTCGGAGTGATACGCGATGTGGAGGCTCCTACCTACAACGACGCTGTTAACCAGCAGGTGGAGGACGTGAAGAAGCAGAAGAAGTATCACAACTTCATGGAACTGCTGGAGACTAACGACATCTGGGAAGTGAAGTAAACAACGCTGAAAACCTGAATTGTTTTACGGCGGAGATATACATAACCGCCATAAAAAGAACACATAAATGAAAGAAGAAGACGAGAACGTGATGACGGAACTGCCCGACAACGCGTTCCGCAAACTGAAAGACGGCGAGGAATATGTGCCGATGATGAGTCCGCACAAGTCACATCCGGAGGTTAACGCATGGTCTGTGACGTGGGGAATACTCATGACAATACTCTTTTCCGCCGCCACTGCCTACCTCGGACTAAAGGTTGGACAGGTGTTTGAGGCCGCCATACCTATAGCCATCATTGCTGTGGGCGTGTCTACGGCAACCAAACGCAAAGGTGCGCTCGGTGAGAACGTCATCATACAGAGTATCGGAGCCTGTTCGGGAGCAGTTGTTGCAGGAGCGATATTCACCCTTCCTGCCATCTATATCCTGCAGGCGAAGTATCCGGAGATGACCACTTCATTCTTCGACATATTCATGTCTTCGCTGTTGGGAGGCGTGATAGGTATACTATTCATAATACCTTTCCGCAAATTCTTCGTGAAAGACAAGCATGGCGAGTATCCTTTCCCCGAAGCAACGGCCACTACGCAGGTGCTCGTGAGCGGAGCTAAGGGCGGCAACCAGGCCAAACCGCTGATTGTAGCAGGTTTGGTAGGTGGTCTATACGACTTCATTGTGGCCACACTGGGCTGGTGGAACGAGAATTTCACAACCCGTGTCGTTGGCTGGGGCGAGGTGTTGGCCGACAAAGCCAAGCTGGTGTTCAAGGTAAACACGGGAGCTGCGGTGCTCGGACTGGGCTATATCGTAGGTCTGAAGTATGCCTTTATAATCTGTCTCGGTTCACTTTCCGTATGGTGGCTTATCGTTCCGGGCATGGCACTGCTGTTTCCGGACTCTGTGCTCAACGCTTGGGACCCGTCAATCAGCACTGCTGTGGGACAGATGAGTCCCGAAGAGATCTTCCGTTCATACGGTAAAAGCATCGGTATCGGCGGTATAGCCATGGCAGGTATCATCGGAATCATCAAGTCGTGGGGCATTATAAAGGGCGCAGTGTCGCTTGCAGCCAGTGAAATGAAGGGCAGCAAGAGCGACAACAAGGCACAACTGCGCACCCAGCGCGACATTTCGTTCAAGATAATAGCCGTTGGTTCCATTGTAACCATTATTATCACATTCCTTTTCTTTTGGTTTGGCGTGATGGAGGGCAACCTTATGTTCGCCCTGATAGGCATTGTGCTCGTGGCAGTCATAGCGTTTCTGTTCACCACCGTGGCAGCCAACGCCATTGCCATAGTGGGTAGCAACCCCGTTTCGGGCATGACGCTGATGACACTCATACTCACTTCGGTGGTGATGGTAGCCGTTGGACTCAGCGGCACGGGCGGTATGCTTGCCGCACTCATCATGGGAGGCGTGGTATGTACGGCACTGTCAATGGCCGGATCGTTCATCACCGACCTCAAGATTGGCTACTGGCTGGGCACAACACCAAAGAAGCAGGAGTCATGGAAGTTCCTTGGCACACTTATCTCTGCCGCTACTGTTGGCGGAGTGATGATGCTGCTCAACGAGACCTACGGTTTTGCCAGCGGACAGCTTGCCGCACCGCAGGCCAACGCAATGGCTGCCGTGATTGACCCGCTGATGAACGGCATCGGAGCACCGTGGATACTCTACGCCGTTGGTGCAGTAATCGCCATCATACTCACGCTTTGCAAAGTTCCCGCACTGGCTTTCGCCCTCGGAATGTTCATTCCCTTGGAACTAAACGTGCCAATGCTCGTTGGCGGTGCGCTCAACTGGTATGTTACTACGCGCTCTAAGGATGCGCAAGTGAACAAGGAGCGTGGCGAAAAGGGCAACCTCATAGCCTCAGGTTTCATTGCCGGCGGTGCATTGATGGGAGTTGTAAGTGCTCTGTTGCGCTTTGGAGGAGTGGTATTCGACTATGAAGCATGGTGGAGCAACCCATTGTCAGAGGTTTGTTCGCTCGTTGCCTACATCCTACTCATCGTTTACTTCGTGAAAGCCACAAAGACTACCAAGTAAGTTCGGGACGTTTTCCCGTAACTATCCATAAAGATTTCACCCCTCAACGAACTGTTTCGACAGTCTGTTGAGGGGTGAAATCGTTTGTGGAAGATGTCTTAGAGTATCAGCCTTTAGCCCTTTGCTATTGGCAATCGACCTCTAAAAAGCACTTATACGCTATCGTACCAAGTACTTCTTCGCACTTCCATTGGCGCTACGAATGACGTAAACGCCGGGAGTGAGCTGACGCAGCTGGGACTGAAGGTCACCTTCTCCAGCGAGAACGAGGCGTTTGCAGCCGCGAAGGTCGTAAACAGCAGTGGAGCTATTGGCTGAACGTGAGGCAGCGACGGGCGAGATACCGCTCATCGTTGCACCAAGAGAAGCCTTTGCGGAGTTTATCACCGCACCTGTTGTGCGGTCTATCAGTATGGCTATCACATCACACTTGTCTATGTTGTCTACATTTTCCGGTATATTAAATGTGTGACTGTGAGTATAAACCACACCGGCGTCGATTGCTGAAGGCTGGCTTTGGTCCACGCCACTGTATATGCCTTCCACCATGCGAGGCACATCCATGTAGTACATCTCCGAGGCCGGCACATACTCAGGATAGTTTTCAAAGCCACCCATCTCCCCTTCTACGCCGTCGGCATACGAGTTGTGCTGACTATATTTCGGGTCGTCGGGATGGTGAACACTGTCTTCCACGAGTACGTAAGCCAAGGCAAAGTTGGCATCGTCGTACGAACTGTTGTAGCAAACACTGGCATCCACGTTCACCTTTCCGTCGTCAGCAACTCCCGCTTTCAGTTCTACCGCTGCCGCAATCGTGTTTTGAAGAGCCCTTTGGAAGTACGGTTCAAAGCTCAAAGGAAAGGCGTGGTAGGCATCAATCCTATTGCAAATCATGTCGGGATAACCCTCATTGCCGGCTCCAACGTACTCTGGAGTGTATCCAGTCAGGGCCAATTTGTCGCCACTGTGAACGGCTATGCCTATGAACTCGTTGGGGTAAGTGGCCTTCAAGTGCTTCATGGTGACAATGCCGTTGACGCAATAGCCGCACCAAAGACCCGTTGCCTCCTCGCAGAGCAGACGGTTGTAGTGGGCAGTGATGCACTGCGACGCCTGCTTGTCGCCAGAGTTGAACACGGGAACGATGCTGTCGCCAACACTGTCGATGGCTATGGAGTCGCTGAAAATCACCGTTTGCGGACTTCCTGCCACCAAATCGCTAGTCAGAGCAGCGGTTTCCTTGTGGCCGTTCCATTGATAACCTACAGTAACACCACTCTGCGGTTCGTCCAAATCGGTGGAGAGAGTTGCGCTAAGCACAAACTTCTCGCCGGGCTTCACCACATAAGGCGACGCAGGCGTTACGATTACCGCTTGCGGCACTCCGGCAAACAAGTCGTCGAGATAGAGACGGCTCTTGTTGTTGGAGTTGTTGACAAACGCCACGTGGATGCTCTTTCCGGCATACTGCGCCAGCGAAACAGAGTGCGTGGTCCAGTCGCTCTCCTCTTCGGCAACGCTGAACAGCGGTTGAGCAGTGTCGAAACAGTCGAGACCGGTACCTGTGGTGGACACATAAACGGCATATCCGTCACGATACTTGGTGTCAACAGCCTTGGCTCTCCACTTGAGAATGGTGCCAGACTTGACATCGAGCGATGGCAGAATCATCCAGTCGTCGCTCTGTCCCGACGGTTTATACCACGAAGTGCTTGCCGCAACCTTGTTGGTGGCGTCCTCATTCCATATTATCCACGAGTCGCCCACGTTGAAACCCAACTTCTGCGCACCAGCCGAAGGCACATTGCCATCGTTGTCCACAAGGATGAAGTCCGACGGAATGCCTCGCTGGAAATTGCAGACAATCCTGTCGTCTGCCAGAGCCTGTGAAGCTCCGGCAAACAACAGGATTGAGAATAATGAACTATACAAATGGTTTGTTGTCATAGAACCAACTTTACTTTACCACCTTGCGTGTAGTGCCGTTCTCGCGGACGATGTAAACGCCGTGCTTAGCGGTGCTCAGCTCGCGACCGTTGAGGTCGTAGATGCGCTTGGTTGCGTCGGCCTTGTCGGCAGCAACGCTCTTTATGCCAGTGAGAACGTCAACGGCCACTTCGTTGGATGCGTCAGAAACGGCCTCCTCATCATACAGACTGCGCAGAGCGTAGACCACATAGCTGTAGGAAGTGCCCGGAGTTACGTCCAGACCAGTGAAGGTATACTTCGTGTCTTCGGTCTGTTCCTGCTCGATATTGCTGTACACAATCTTGTCGCCCTTGTTGAGATCCTGAGTGATCTTGACGTCGTCGAGGAAGAACGAACCGTACTTGTCGGTGTAGAACCAAACGCGCATATCGTCCTGTCCGTTCTTCATGGTGACGGTAGTGGTCACAGTTTCGCCAGCTTTGCCGGGGATGTAGGCCAAGTCGTAGTCGTCGCCACCCTGGATAACGAGAGTGTCTGCGGTAACGAAGTAGGCAGTCAACGCCACCTTGTATGTACCGTCGCCGTTGCCCAATGGCAGTTCGGGAGTGATAATCTCGAAGATTGGCTCATCGCCCTGGCGGCAACCGAACATGCCGTTGGCCATGATGTTGCCCTGACCGTACCAACCTGTGGTCTTTGTCACGTCGTCGAGCTGAGCCACATAGTTTCTGTTGCCATACGATTCGGGATCGTCAACGGTGGCAGATGTGGTCACCTTGCTGAAGTCTTCGGAGAGAATCTCATAGTCCTTCACGGCTTCGGGAGCCACGTAGGTCTTGTTCAGACACACTGCATAGCCACAGTTGGCATTGGGTTCAGCCTCCCAGTTGGCGGTAAACTCGCCGCGCTCGTCAATATCCGTGGCTGCCGTGGCCACAGGTGCAGCCACACCGAAGGCGTGAACCATATCGGTGGGTTCGCTCTCGCCTACACCTTCGCGCACTGCACGCACGTCATAGTAGTAGTCGCGGTCCATGTCGAGACCCGTGAAGTCATAAGATGTAGCTGTGGCGGCCACGTCTTTCTGATAGAGAGTAGTGTCTTGAGGTATCTCTGTGGTCAGTTCCACCTGGTCGAGCACAAACGAACCATAGTCGTTTATGCCGGCACAGAAGCGCAGACGGCTATATTTCTGACTGGTGATGTCCACATCGTATTGTTTGAGCAATTCGCTTGTAATCTGTTGCGGCTCACCAATGGTGAAGTCGTCCAGTGCTATCTCGCAGATTTCTTCCCAGTACTTGCCGGTGTATCCTTTCAGACTAAAGGCCGTACTGTAGCCATATTCGGTCATGAGTTCCGAGTTTTCAGAGAGTTTGGTGATGTAGAAACTCAGGCTCTTGATTACTCCGCCCGTGCCTTCGGTCTGTATATATCCCGGGTCGCCGCCTATAGAGTCGCCGCAGAAAGCCACACCAGTGGTGCCGTCGTAGCCAGTGGCGATGGAGTCTTTCTTGAGTTTGAACGTCCAGCCTTCGGGAATGTTGGTGAAGTTGCCGTCGGCGTCAAGACCAAGGTCGTCGAAGTCGGTAATCTGTTCGGTTGAGCCAACTGCCTTGTCTTGCAGTCTGTAAAGGTTAATGAGGTATTTGTCGGCGTTGTCCACGGCTTTCCATGATGCGGTGAAACCGTCGTGAGTGAAGTGGCCCACGGTAGGTTTCTGCGGCACACCCACGAAACTCTGGTTTTCCTCTATGCGCAAATCGTCAACGATGATACCGTCGTCATACGTTCCGGCGTTGATCTGGAGGAAGCAGTCGTCCTGGTCGTAATAGTTGGTAGTCTCCATCTCAAAGGTCTGCCAGCCGTCGGCGGTCTTGAATGTAGCCCACTCGTAGTTGTCGCCAGCCTGAGTGGGGTCTTCTATGCCGCCACGACAGAGGACTATACTTGCTATGTGCGACTTCTTGGCAATAGACTTTACGCGGAAAGAAATCTTGAGATGACCCTTATACTTGCCGAGAGGAGTGTTGAGCACACCGCCGAAACCCGGATAGGCCAAAGCCACGGCACCGCCAGCCTGATAGACGCCTTCGCCTGTCCAGCCCGGTGTGTGGAAATATTTGTCGGGAATCTCCCAAGTGCTGTTGTCACTTATACCTGCTCCGGGCACACTGTCGTTGCCGTCGGTCATGTATTCAAAGTTCTCTTCCACCAGAGTGCCCCACTTGGCGTCGGCTTTCTTGGGAGCCGACTTAAACACACGGGCACTTGCGGTGGAGTGTTGACTGGAAAGAGCGTTGTTGATTCTGTGTTGCAGTTCAATCTTCTGCTGCGCAGTGAGCGGTTTCAGCACACTGGCGTTGTTGGGAGTGGCGATGCCAAGTGGGCACGGCTTCACTGCCGACGGAGTCATCTTAATCACGTGTGTGGGCAGTGTGCGCACCTCCTGCGCGCTGACACTGACGCCTGCCAGCAATGTGGCAGCCAGTGCACCCACCTTTAACGAGGTAATGTTAGTCATAAGCAAACAATTTAATGATACTAAAAATGTTTGCTGCAAAACTACATATTTGCCTCAAAAGAGCCTTTGTCCGAGTGTTGTCGCCGTGTCTTTATTCCAGAATAGAGACATTTTACCGCCTTTTTGCAAGCCATTTGCCCATAATTGAGACACTATGCTTCAACAGACTCCTGTTCGTTTTTCACTTTGACAAACTCCGATGGTGTGAGTCCAGTGACGCGTTTGAACACCGTTATGAAGTTTGTTCGCGAGCGGAAACCCAACTGTTCGGCTATTGCGGCAAAGGTATACTGGTCGTATTTGGGGTCGTTGATGCGGCGGCAAGCCTCGCGCACTCGGTATTCGCCAAGTATGGTGCTGAAGTTCTTGCCGGTCATCTCGCTGATGGCGCCGGATATCTGCCGCGCCTTATATCCAATGAGTTCGGCAAAGCGCTCCGCAGTGAAGTGGGCACTGTATATCTCGTCGCTCGTTTCCATGAATTCTATCACCTTGTCGTATATCTGCGCCTGCTCGCCGTCGGCCTTGCCCTCAGCAGTAGCCGTGCGCTGGGCGCGAGAGCCTATGCGCGACTCCTTGAGAGCCTGCTTGTAGAGTTCCTTCTGCATCTGCAACTGGCGCTGACTCTTGCGGTAGTTGGCCAGAAGCAGCAGTATGATGATAAACGCAGCCACGCCCGTAACCCCGTAGACTATATCGAGCACACGGCGGCGCTCACGGTCTATCTGCGTCTGCTCGTCGCGCCGCTTCATGTCATACAGCGTTTGCAGAGCGTTGGCCTTGTTGAACTTCTGCTTGTTGTTCACCGAATCGGTGAGCTGATAGGCGTGGAGCAAAGCCTTCTCCGCACGGATGGAGTCGCCCTTCTGATAGTATATCTTGGCCATCGTCTCGTATATCGACGACCGCGAGTCGTCGGCCTTGGCCTGCAGCGACAGGTCGACAGCCTCTTGACACACGCTGATGGCCTTGTCATACTGCCCCAACTCGGCATAGCACGTGGCGGCGATGGCCAGCGGCGCACAGGCAAACCGCTTGGGAGTTTCCCTCGTGTCCACATTGTGGGCAGCCAGCTCCAGGTAGCGGATGGCGTCGGGGTAGCGTTTCTGCAGGTATAGGTCAACGCCCTTGGTCAGATAGCCAACATACTGGCGCAGCGGGATACTGTCGGGAACGGTCTGCCGGCGATACGTGGCGAGTTCCTGCTGAATAGAAAGTCCGCGTTCAGCCTTCTTTACCATCAGATTGGTGAGCGCCACGAGGAAGATGTTCCAGTTGCGGTGCGTCTGCGCCTCGGCCACAGCCAGACCGTAATACTTTATGGCGTTGTCGTGCGAGTTGTAGTTGTCATACACGTTGCCCATATTGAGCAGCGTGGCCGACTTGTCGTTGTGCAGATCCTCGTCGATATGGTTGGCGGTGAGATAGAAGTTGAACGCCTGGTCAAAGTCCTGGTAGTCGTAGAAGTAGATGTAACCTATATTATTGTATGCGCGCGCACATACATCCTTCTGTTTGCGGTTCATCTTCGGGTCATACTGCGAGGTGATGTATGTGTAGCAATCCATCGCACTGTCGGGCTTGCCGTTGAGCAGAAAGTCATTGCCCCGCTTCTTTATGGAGTCGAGCCGTTCGGCAGTGTCCCACCTCACGCTGTAGTTGCGCACGCACTGATAGGTCACCATTATCAGCACCAGCAACGAAATGGCAATGCCTATCACTATATATCGTTTTGTTGTCCTCATGTCTTGCGGTTTGTGTCGTCACAAGTAATGTTCAGGAACATTACCAAATGCAAAAGTAGCAAAATATGTGACAAGTACAATGCAACAGATGTACTGTTTGTTTCCGCAAGTGTGCCACTTACGAAAATAAGTAGGCCATTTACGACTCGTAAACATGCCATTTACGACTCGTAAACGGCCTACTTACGATCGTAAAGAGGCCGTTTACAGTCCGTAACTATACCGCTTGTTTTTGCTTACAGTATCGTTTTATATTGTCTTTTATTAGATATACTGTAAGCAAACATCCTTGTTTTGCTTACAGTTTTTCGACCTATTCTCGCAAAGCCCCTGTGCAGCCTTAGGAGGTACGGCGCCCTCGCCGTACCAATCGCTCCAAAAGAGCGAAAAAAGCGAACTATGATATGCGTATATAGTCACGAATGGTACGCCGAGGGCGGCGTACCTCCTATCCTCACCATGCGCATACAAAAACAAAACGGCGGAGCCGCTACCCTACTCTGGGGCTTTGCGGTTCCGCCGTTTGGCTGTTGTATGGAGAAACGTTGCCGTCGTTACTTCACGACAACCTTTCTTGTGGTTCCGTCACTCATCTTCTCTATGTGCACACCCTTTGCGCTGCGGTCTGTGCGCACGCCGTTGACGCCATAGGTTGCTATCACCTTCACTCCGTCCTTGCTTGCCGAAACGATGCTGGAAGTGATGCCCACTTCGCACGTTGCGGCAGAAGACTCACCGATGGTGTACACCGCAGTCACCTGATAAGTGTGGGTGCCAGCGGCCGGTTTGGTCTCCGAGTATGCCGGAGAGGTGAGCAGCTCTGCGTTGAGCTTCTTGCCGTCACGGTAAACGTTGTAGCCAGTGAGACTAAGAGCGCCCTTGTCCTTGGCTGCCTCAAACTTGATGTCGTCCACGAAGATGTAGTAGGGATAGTCGTTGGACGTGTTGCGTATGGCGAAATACTTTGCGCCCTCGGGCAACTCGAACTCTGCACGCGTCCATGTGGTGACTGCAGCCGACTGCTTGGAAATGCTTGTGAAGCTGTCCGGGTCTTTGTCGGTTGTGGAATAGAGCACCTCATATTCGTCGCCATAGTATCCGTGGATGCTGAAGCTGATGGTCTGAGCGTTGCCCGACAGTTCGGGAGAGATAAGCCAGTCGTCGTTGGCTCCTTCTGAGCTGCCGAACGATGCGAAATACTGCTTGCCGCTCGCCGGTTGCCAACCTGTTGGCTCGTCCATCCAGTTGGTGAACGGTGCTCCGGCTTGCTCGGGATTCATCACGATGAACGACATCTTCTTGCCCAACTGCGGGAAATTGACATAGTTGAAGTCCACATCAATTTCGTCACGGGTGTCGAGACCGTCCTTGTCTACGGTTGTCCACTCGCCTATCGTGCCTTCGGCAAACGCCTCGTAGTTCTCAGCACCGTCGACAGTGGGCACGGTGAAGTCGCGATAGTCAGGCTCTGTCCAAGCCAAGTCTACTGTGTTGCCGCTTTCCGTTGCCGACAATTCGGTCGGTGCGGGATATACAGGAAGAGTCACGCTTACTGTTGCCACGGAGCTTGTGTTGTTGTCGAGGTTGCCGTCGGCTGCGTAGTCCACCACCACCTTATAGTTGAGCGTTTCCTTCAGCGTACCAACGGTCTGCTTAAACGTATAGGTCTTGGCCGAGTCGGCAGCGATGGTCTCGCCAGCAGTGGTGGCCACGAGTTTGTCGTCCTCATAGAGACAAACGGTGTAGTCGCTTGCGGCCTTGCCACCGATGTTCTTCACGTTGGCAGCAATCTCAATCTCGTCGGCAGACTTGGCCACTGACGGAGCCGAAACAGCTACAGCCAGGTCGTTGTCGAAGAAGTCGCGCACGGTAACTTCGTCGATGGCGGCAAGGGAGCATACGTCGCCGGAGGTGCAGTCGAAGGCCACCTGGATGAACTTCTTGTTCTTGAACTGCGACAGTGGCACGCGCACCAGTTCGAAGTCTTTGGAATACATGTAGAGCGTGTATTCAAGCTGCTTCACAACGGTGGTGTCCTTGCCCTCGCTGATTATCTCAACGTTGAGTGGCTGGTTGCCCTCTTCGGCGCGATACCAATAGTAGAACTCCAGCACGGGGTTGACGGCATTGGAGAGATCTATCTTGCCGGAGAAGAACCGCGCCTCGTTGCCTGGCTGACCGCCACTGAACGATGCGTAGCCGCTCTTGCCGCCAACGCCGTCCGCAGTGCTTACGCCCCAAGATGAGTAGGAGTTTTCAGGAACCACGGCTCCCCAGAAGCTCTCGTGCCCGCCGTCGGCAAACGACTCAGTGTATGGCAGAGCATAAGGAGCACCCTTGA
>CAVKVO010000038.1:0-13630 GCA_963659575.1 Prevotella sp. CAG:1031 | reverse complement strand
GCGCCTACTACAGGCAAACAGTTGCCGCCACTTACAGTTTGCTGCACTCTTCGAGCCATATTGCTGACGAAGCGTCGCTGGGCATGCGCCAATCGCCGCGCGGACTGAGGCACACGCTACCCACCTTGGGACCGTCGGGAAGGCACGAACGCTTGAACTGCTGGGCAAAGAAGCGGCGGAAGAAGGTTTGCAACCAGTGTTTGATAACGTCACTGCCGTAGGCCGTCACTTCGGGATGGCTGCCGTCAAACGCACGCTGCGCCATGGCAAATATCTTGGCGGGACGGAAACCGAAGCGCAGATAGTGGTAGAGGAAAAAGTCGTGGAGTTCGTAAGGGCCCACAAGGTCTTCAGTCTTCTGGCTTATCTCGCCGTTTTCGTCAGCCGGGATGAGTTCGGGACTGATGGGAGTGTTGATGATATCCTCCAAGGTTTTGCGCGAAGACTCGTCGGCTTCTGCCACGGCGATATAGTTGACGAGATGGCGAATGAGCGTCTTCGGCACTCCCGCATTGACGCCATACATCGACATGTGGTCGCCATTGTATGTGGCCCAGCCCAAGGCCAGTTCGCTAAGGTCGCCAGTGCCTATGACGAGACCGCCAACCTTGTTGGCATAGTCCATGAGTATCTGTGTGCGCTCGCGTGCCTGACCGTTCTCGTAGGTCACGTCGTGAACGTCAAGGCTGTGGTCGATGTCCTTGAAGTGCTGCGTAACGCTCGGCACAATGCTTATTTCAACAGACGTTACGCCAAGCGACTGCATCAGCGAAAGGGCGTTGCCGTGGGTGCGTCCGGTGGTGCCGAAGCCCGGCATGGTTATGCCGATGATGCCCTTGCGGTCGAGTTGCAGCTTGTCGAAGGCGCGCACAGTGACCAGAAGAGCCAGCGTGGAGTCGAGTCCGCCGCTTATTCCCACCACAGCTTTGGTGGCATGAGTGTGGCTAAGGCGTTTGGCCAGTCCCATGGTCTGTATGTCGAGTATCTCGCAGCAGCCAGACTTCATGTCGTTGGATTTGGGGATGAACGGCAGCGGGTCAACGGTTCGCATGAGTTCAAAGTCACGTTCTTCCACTGCAATAGCCTCAACCTTACGCGCCGAAGCGTCGGTCTGCGAGCAAACAAAGGTGGTGTTGGAGCGGCGTTCAGCCCTCAACAGTTCCACATCGAGCTGGGCCACCTCCAGTTTCGGGTCGAGACAGAACCGCTCGCTCTCGCACATAAGTCTGCCGTTCTCGTGGATTATGGCATTGCCGCCATAGACCACGTCCTGCGTGCTCTCGCCATAGCCGCAACTGGAATAGACATAGCCGCACATAAGGCGCGCGCTCTGTTGCGACAGAAGACTCTTCAGGTAGGCGTGCTTGCCAGTTAGTTCGTCGCTGGCCGACAGGTTGAAGATTAGTTCAGCCCCAGATAGTGCGAGGTTGCAGCTTGGCGGCACCGGCGACCACACGTCTTCGCATATCTCAATGCCGAAACCGACACCGTCGCCGGTAAGGAACACCTGCGGCTCTGCCGTGACGGCAACGGTTTCTCCGCCGAGCACGACTTGTGTGTCGCGCAAATCCAAGGAAGAGGCGAACCACCGCTTCTCGTAGAACTCATTGTAGTTGGGCAGAAACGTCTTGGGAACGACGCCGAGCACGTGGCCTCTTTGTATCACAACGGCGCAGTTGAGCAGCACGCCACCGGCCTCAAGCGGCATGCCCACGATGGAGATGACGTCAAGATTACGGCTGTACTCCACAAGAGAGTTCACGGCTTCCTTGGCCCGGTCGAGCAGCAGACGGCTGCGGAAGAGGTCTTGGCAGGTGTAGCCCGTGAGGCCAAGTTCCGGAAAGCACACTATCTCCACTCCCCTACTCTCCGCCTGGGCTATCAGACGCTCGGTTTCGGCAAGGTTGTACGCCACATCGGCCACCCTAACACTGGGCACTGCTGCCGCCACATTGATAAATCCGTGTTTCATATCCACCACTTATTTTATCGTTACCTGGGTTGCTCCATAGCCATACTCACGGAAAGAAGCATCCTGAAAGACGTAGTGCTTGTAGCGATAGCGCAGTTCGTCGGTAATGGCGCGACGGAGTACGCCCTCGCCCTTGCCGTGAATGAACACGAGCTTCTGGCCTTTCTTCTTCTCATACTGCTTGAGAGTTTTGCGGAAGGTGTCGAGCTGGTAGTTGAGTATGTCGGTGGGAGACATGCCGACTGTGGTGTCGAGCAGTTCAGAAGCGTGGAGGTCTATCACCACAGGGGCATCCTTGTCAACCGGTTTGTTGTCGTGCTTGGACGCAAGGGGCTTCGGAGCGTCGGCGGCAGTCTTGCTGAGCAATTCCTTCTTGAGCACTTCTGGGTCTACAGCCAGTGTCCTTGCCTGTTTGTCGCCCTCAACGATGGGATAGAGAAGTGCCGGTTGCTCAAAGAAATCGTTCTCTACAAAGGTGTGGAGTTTGTAGAACTTCACTGTGTCGATGCGCATCTGCACGTCGGCAACAGGCTTTGCGATGAATGGTTTGTCGCGCTTGTAGGCCAGCATCTGCACGCATACACGTTCCAAAGCGTTCAGGTCTTCACGCCCAAACTCCTCGATGAACAGTTTGGTGTTGGGCTCTGCCTCGGCTGTGGAGCGCAGTTGCCAACTGCCACTGCCGCCTGTCATGTAGGTATAGCGCACATAATAGTTGCTGTCGTTTACTATATAAGCCTCGAAACGGGTTGAGGTGAGCTCCTTTACGTCCACGGGAACAAAGGCGAGATAGACGTTCAGGATGTTGCCGCCACGGCGCTCCTCCACAGGAGCTTTGAACGTTATGGGTTTGTCGGCAGGCTCCACTTCTTCCTCAACCGTGGGCGCCGCAGCCTTTTTCTTGCCCTCTACTATGCGCCCGGTGCTGTAGTCGTCGTTGTCAATCACCACAACGTCGTTGATGGGTGTCGGTATCTGAAATCCGTCACTGTCCTCTACGAGCACTATGTCCTTGCCCCGGAATCCTGCAACTGTGCCTCCGCCTGTTTCGCTAAGGAAGCGTACTTTGTCTCCTATCTTCATATCTGTGTGTGTCCTTTATGTAGTTGTCGTTTTGTAATATGTGGCCTTGAAACTCAAAGCCGATTGTTTGTAGTCCTGCCGAAAATGGATTACTGCTATGCCGAAAGCGGATTGCCATTCTGCCGCAAGCGGGTTATCACTCTGCCGCAAGCGGATTAGGGTATGAGCAACGAACTGTCGCCGTAGCTCAAGAATCTGAAATCGTGGCTTAAAGCGTAGTCGTAGATGCTGCGCCACTGGCCTTTCACGAATGCGCTCACGAGCAACAGCAGTGTGCTTTGGGGCTGATGGAAGTTGGTGACGAGCATCTTCACTATCTTATACTCATAGCCCGGAGCAATGATTATCTGCGTACTTGAATGGAGTGTGTTGCGGTTGTTGCGGTCCAGATAGGCAATGATTTCCTTTATGGCATCAACCGCCGACAGCGTAGCCTCGGTTTCGTAAGGCTCCCACTGGTCTATGTGAAGCTGTTCCTCAGACAAATCGGGATTCTTGGACAGTCTCAAGCCCATGTAATAGAGACTTTCAATGGTTCTCACGCTCGTTGTGCCGACGCAAATGGCGCTGCCGTCGTGCTCAACCAGCTTTTCAAGAGTGCTGCGGTGTACACTTATATACTCGGTGTGCATCTCGTGACCCTCGATTGTTTCGCTCTTGACCGGTTTGAATGTGCCTGCTCCCACATGAAGGGTAAGTTCTTCGCGGTCTATGCCAGCCTTGTCGAGGGCAGAAAGCACAGCGTCGGTGAAGTGCAGTCCGGCAGTTGGTGCGGCCACGCTGCCCTTTATCTTGGAGTAAACGGTCTGATAGGTTGTCTTATCGCAGTCCTGCGCTTCACGGTTGAGGTACGGCGGTATGGGCAACTCGCCCACGGCGTCGATGATTTCGGCAAAGGAAACCTTGTCGTTGTCCCACTCGAAGTCAATCCTGTGGCTCGTATGGTGCTCGCCTCCGTAGCGTGCAGTGAATGTAAAGGTGTCGTTGCCAACGGTTATCTCCAGCTTCAGCGGTTCGCCCTTCCACTTCTTTAGGTTGCCCACAAGGCAAAGCCAGGAGCAGGAACCGGTGGCCTGGAACATCTGTTCGTAGTCGGCAGGCAGCACAGGTTCAAGGAGAAATATCTCTATCAGTGCACCCGTCTCCTTGCGGAAGTGCATCCTGGCCTGTATCACCTTGGTGTTGTTGAACACCATCAGTGCTCCCGACGGGAGATACTGGGGCAGGTTGTAGAAGATGTCTTCACTGATTTCGCCGTGGCGATAGACCAACAGCTTTGAGTGGTCGCGCTCGTTGATTGGAAACTTGGCTATCCTGGAGTCTGGCAACGGATAGTCGTAGTCGCTTATCTGTATATCTTTGGTATTCATAATATGCGTTGCAATGTGCATCACGCCACGAGGCACGCCTTGACAAAGACGTAAATGAGAGTAAAGGCCATGACATTCATAATGATGTCCATGTCGGCCAAGGCATATCCGGTGGACGTGTATTGTGTGGAAATGAAGTTTCTGTTGCCGCCACAACGGCGTATTATCCAACGGCAGAGCCATGCCATAGCCACTCCGACAAGGCCTCCCCACAGCAATCCGCAAAGGATGTCGCCTGGGAAATGCACTCCGAGATACATACGGGTCCAGCAGTTGACCAGCGACCAGGATATGAGAAGTACCGTGAGCCGGCCACTGCGCATGATCAAGCTAAAGAATACGGCAAGGCTAAAGGTGTTTGCGGCATGAGCGGAGAAGAAACCGTACTTGCCGCCGCGGTATCCGTTGACAACATCAACGAGCGTTCCAATCTCTGGATCGTGCGTTGGTCGCCAACGAGCCACCAACGGTTTCACCAAAGAGTCGTCCAATGAACCGGCCAAGAGTACACATCCCACTGCACAACCAATAACAAGCAAGATATGGCGCACGTTGTCGTTGCCGTTTATCACTACATACAGCAACGCCACATACAGCGGAATCCATGTGGAAGCGGTTGTCAAAACAGTGGCAAGACCGTCCACGAAAAGCGAATCGCTGCCGTTCAACGCCAGCAACAGGCTCTTGTCCAAGTGTATCAATGCTTCCCAGTCCATGTTTCAATGTCTTTTGTTAGTTGTACAACGGTGCTTTGGTTGCCCCAATCAAATAACTTCCATGCTCGAAATCAGATAACTTCCATGCTCGAAGTTTCCATCCAGCCTTCCCTGCCGTCGGCAAGTTTCACCTTTTTCCAGCCTTTCATGCTACCGTCGGTGATGTCTATACGTGTGCCTTCATGCAGGATGAACAGTTCCGTTCCGCCCTTTGACGGAGTGCTTCTCACCGGTACCGACGGCGAAACCACTATCGCTCCGTTGCGATTTTCAAGGAAATGGCGTTGCTGAAAGGCGAACAGATTGGCTAAAACAAAAAGTACAAGCGTGGCAAGTCCGCCAAAGAAACCAAGCTTGCGCAGCCATATACGTGAGGCAAACAAATAGAGCAGAGCCAAAACGATGGCAGCTGCAAGCGACCAAAGGGCGGTATAGCCCCAACCGTCAACGCTCGCCATGTTGACAACAGCATGATACCACGACACGAAGAACATCTCTGTTTCCGGCGTAATCTTGTCTATCGTCTTTGTCCGGGCGAACTGCAGGTTGAATCTGATGTCGTTGTCGGCAGGAGAGAGCAACAGGGCGCGCTCGTAGTTTATGATGGCGTGCGTAACGTTGCCGGTACGATAGTAGGAGTTGCCGAGATTGTAATACAGGGCGGCACTCTCTCCTCCCTCAAGAAGTTCCTCATAGTCCTTGATTGCCTGAGTGTAGTTCTCGTGTGCATAAGCACTGTCGGCATTGGCCTTGGTTATGGCTTGCGACTCAACGGGAGCGGAAGCCAAAGCGAGCATCAAGGCAACAATAATGGTGGCGTTGGAACCATTGACGGTGCGCTTGCGGTGTTTCATCGTGTCTTCTATCTTTGTTATGGCATCCATCGCCGTCTCAAAAGTCTTGCTCATGTTTCCCTTAACGTCGCCCGGGGCATAGCGTTCGTACTCACATTCGTCAAGTGCCTCAATGAAACGCGTTATGACACTCTGGTCTACGCCACGGTCAGACAGGCATTGCTCGATGTTTTCACGTGAGAGATTTTCCACCGGGATGTTCAGTTTGTCGCCCACATAGCCCCACAAAGCACGGAGAACCTCATCGTAGAAAGCTCCCGACTGGCCTGCGAGCATGAGTTTCTTGGCCTTGCGCAAGCGTTTTGTGGCCACACTGTTGGCCTTTTTGCCACGCTGTTTAACCAAATCAGCATTGTCTAAGGCACGGCGACGGAACACAATGAACAGTGAAACGAACACAGCAAAGAGCACAACCAGCCATATCCAGTAGGACAGTGAACCGAAGAAGAAGTCGTTCCGGCTGTGAAGTGTGGTGTCGCCAAGCTTGATGTAGCGTATATCCTTGGCAATCTGCTCCACGTCCGACTGACCGGTATAGTCTGACACAACCGATTTGCCGCTACCTTTCTCCACATTGAGGGCGATAGTCTGCGTACGAATGGTTTTGTAGGCATTGCTTCCGGTATCGTAGTAGGTGAACTCAATTGGCGGAATCTCATACTTTCCGGGATGACGTGGCACGGCCATGATGTCGTAGATCATGTTTCCCTCAACGCCATTGGCCGTAAGCTTAGTCTTATCGGTAATCTTCGCACTGTATTTGTCGAAGTCTTTCGGGAAATTTACAACCGGTTCCTTTATCAGTTTAAGGTTTCCACGACCGCTAACCACAACACGCAGACTTATAGGGTCGTTGGCTTTCACGCTCGACTTGTCGGTCTGCGCGGAAATACTGAACTGTCCGACACCTCCGGAAAAACCACTCGGACGTGCAGGAAGCGGGTCTACCTGTATGGTAAGTCCCGGTGCCTTAATCTTTTTCTTTACCTCAACATAGCCGGAACCGCCGTTGAAGAATGCTTCAAACGGATCTATGCTGCGGTTCTGCTGCACCACAACACCGTCAAAGGTTATGCTGGGAATCTCAAGTTTGCCTGTAATCTGTGGGAACATCACGTACTGGCTCCACGTAACCGTGCGGTAAGGCTTTCCGTTGTAGGTTTCCACCTTGAAACTCTTCTGTTGCGGCAACGGTATCTCCTGAGTATGGAATCCCTTGAGGTCAGGCATCTTACCGTTGAGCTGGGTCAAATCAACAAGTGTGTATACCTTATAGGTAAGCAGTATCGGCTCCTGCTCATGTACACGCTGCTTGTTTGCACTCACCTTAATAAATAGATCCGAACCGGAGATGTGCGTTCCCGCAGTGGCAGCCGGTTGACTACCACCTTGCCGTTGGCCACCGCCATTGCTGTTGCGTGCCGAACCTACGGCCTGTATCTTTATGGCATTTGACGCAATGGTCTTGTCGCCGACAGAGATATGTGCCGGCGGAATGGTAAAGGTGCCACTCTTGTTGGCACATAATATAAAGGTATAGGTGATGGATGACGAAGTACTGGTGTGGCCGTTTATCATTTGGAAGCTCGACTGCCTCGATTCGCTCGGTCCCATCAGCACTTCAAAGGCGTTGGACAGATTGCCAGCCCTGAAACCACTCACGTTTTGTGTGCCTATCGTATAGGTTAGCCTGAACTGTTCGCCCACTGCCACCTGCGAAGGGGCTTCCCCCACAAGCCGTTGGGCAAAACACTGAATGAATCCGGCCAACAAAAGAACGATAAGTATGTTTAGTCTCTTCATAATTTTCGTCACCAATTTTTCTGCAACTTACGGGAATTGGGCTGCTGCATGGCTTTCTTCATGCGCTCCTGAGTGTTCTTCTCCTGCTGAACCGCCGCATTGAGCAACTGTTCGGCATTCTCTTTGCTCATCTTGTCCTTGTTTTCCTGTTTCTGTTTGTTCTGTTGCTGCTGCTTATCTTGTTGTTGCTGTTGTTTGTCCTGCTGCTGTTGCTTGTCTTTGTCACCCTTGTTCTTGCTGTTCTTGTCCTGCTTTTGCTGCTGCTTGTTCTTGTCCTGGTTCTGCTGATTCTTCTGCTGACGCTTGCACAGAGCCAGGTTGTAGCGCGTTTCGTCGTCGTTTGGAGTAAGCCGAAGAGCCTCCTTGTAAGCCTCGATGGCCTCGGAATACATCTTGTGGTTCTGACATACCACACCGATATTGTGGTATGACATGGCACGACGCTTGGGATTGGTCTCCAGTTTGGCCGCCTGTTCATACTGTTGCACGGCAGCGGAGTCCTTCTTTTGGGCAAACAGGGCGTTGCCAAGGTTGAACACAGCCTGCGGATTGCGCGGATTTTTCTCCACAGCTTTGCGGTATGCCACTTCCGCGTTGGCGTAATCACCCGTGCGGAAAGCCTTGTTGCCATCCCTTACATACTGCCTGTCGGTCTGTGCAAAGGCAGTTGACGACAGCAAAGCGAGTACTGCCACAGTCATAACACGCTTCTTGCGGGAAAACAGACTGACGTTCTTGAACCACGGACTGCGGCACTCCAACAGACAAACTTCGGCTATCAACAGCAAAAGGGCGATGAGTCCAAACGCCTGAAACTGTTCGTCGTAGTCACTGTAAACCACTGATTCCATTTCTTTCTGCGACAGTTTTGCAAGTTCAGTGTTGAGCTGTTCCTGCGCATTGCCGTTGTTTTCCACATGAATGTATGCACCTCCACCGGCTTCAGCCACCTGTTTGCACATATCCTCATTGAGGACAGACATCACGGTGTTGCCGCTGTTGTCCTTCATGTAACCGCCTTGACCGTCGGGAACGGGCGCACCGTTGGGCGAACCAATGCCGAGCACAAACACTCTCATGCCGAGTTTCTTTGCCTTTTGGGCTGCCTCAACAGCTCCACCTTCGTGGTCTTCACCGTCGGTTATCACTATTATGGCACGACCAATGCCCTCCTGACTGGTGAAACTGTGCGTTCCCATCTCTATGGCACGGGCAATGTCGGTTCCCTGGGTAGCTATCATCGAGGGTGCAATGTCGCTCAGGAACATCTTGGCCGATACATAATCGCTCGTTATTGGCAACTGAACGAAAGCGTCACCGGCAAAGACGATGAGCGCAATCTTGTCGTCGGTGAACTTGTTCACAAGGTTTTCCACCATCATCTTTGCTCTGTCCAAACGACTAGGAGTAACGTCTTCTGCCTTCATAGAGTTACTTACGTCCAGGGCTATCACCGTTTCAATACCCACACGCTTCTCGTTGCTTATGCGTGTGCCCATCTGCGGTCTTGCCACCATAAGTATGAGCACAGCCAATGCAGCTTCAAGCAACCAGAACTTCACCTCCGGTCTCCACCGCGACACGTCGGGCATGAGTTCGGCCAACAGTTTCGGGTCGCCAAAACGCCGCAACTTGCGTCTGCGCCCACGTATCATAAAGAGGCGCAGCAGAGCCAATACCGGTATTACGGCAAGTAAATATAGATATTCTGGGGATTCAAATCTGAACATGGTACACTCGTTTAGTGTGGTTCTATAAGTTTGTTACGACGACGATTGGTCCGACCGTCCTTATGGTATTCGCCTGAACACCGTTGTGCGCAGCAGCAGTTCGAGCAACAGCAGCAGTGCGGCAGCCAAGGCGAACGGCTGGAAGGCATCATTGTGTCGGCTGAAACGCGTGACGTTGAGCTTCGACTTTTCCAGTCGGTCTATCTCCTTATATATTTTATGAAGTTCTGACGTGTTGGTGGCGCGATAGAAACTACCGTCGGTTGCAGCAGCGATATCGCTCAAAGTCTTGGTGTCTATCTCAACCGGTATATTTACATACTGCACTCCGCCTGCTACCGGCATTGGATAAGGAGCCACCTTGTTGGTACCTACGCCGATGGTATAGACACGAATGCCCAAACTGCGGGCTATCTCCGCCGAAGTCATTGGCGACAAGTCACCCATATTGTTGCTTCCGTCGGTAAGCAGGATGACCACTTTGCTCTTTGCCTTCGATTCTTTGAGCCTACTCACAGCATTGGCAAGTCCCATTCCTATGGCCGTTCCGTCCTGTATCAATCCGCGGGCAGCGATGTCCGTGCGCACTCCTTGCAACAAACTGAGCAGAGAGGAATGGTCTGTGGTCATGGGACATTGGGTGAAAGCCTCACCGGCAAAGATTGTCAGTCCGATATTGTCGTTGGGACGGTCGGAAATGAACTCCGCAGCCACCTGTTTGGCGGCTTCTATACGGTTTGGCTTAAGGTCTTCGGCAAGCATAGACGTAGACACGTCCATGGCGAGCATTATGTCAATGCCCTCAACAGACTTGTTGCTCCAAGAATTGCTGGTTTGGGGGCGTGCCAAAGCGGTCACGAGGAAACAGAAGGCTGCAACACGCAAGATTGGTTGCAGCGGCATAAGGCGCACTTTCCAGCTCTTGGGAGCATAGCGGAAGGCGAATGTGTCGCCCATGCGCATGGTTGGTTCGCTCTTTTTCCTATACATGACATACCACAACAGATATGGTATGATGAGCAGGAGCAGGAAGAAATATTCTTTGTTGGCAAATTCCATATAGCTTATCCCTCCCTTTTATTGCAACAGTTGATAAGTTCCATACACCACATAGGCCAACAAAGCCAGGCAAACCACAGCCGACACGGCGATTACTGCCACAAGTGTGCGGCGACTCTTGACGGTGCGCTTCTCCTCTTCGGTGAGCTTCGGACGCTGCACCTGCTCCACTGGCGGAGTGTCAAGCTTGGTGGAGTTGATAAAGTCGATGGCCGACACAAGGTTCATGTCGTTCTCATTGATAAGTGCAGAGAACTTGGCGAACTTCACGAGGTCGGCTGTACGGAACAGTGTTGTCAGTTCGTCAAGAGCTTTTGCGTCACCAGTATGTGTAAGTCGGTCTATTATCTCCGTGGAAGTCATCTCCATGGCGTTGAAACCGTAGCGTTCCTCTATATACTTGCGCAGAGTGTCGGTCAGCTTGGTGTAGTATTCCTTCTGATTCTCGGAACTTACCATGCGGTCGGCCTTTATCTGCTCTATCTCCTTCATAGCCTTCTGGTGCGGCAACAGTCGGCGCACCATCTTGAGACGTGGAGTAACAACCGGTTTGCCCTGCTTCAGACGTATATAAAGGTAGCATGCCACAACGAAGAGCACCACCATCAGCATTGAAGCCCAAAACATCGGTGCCCATTCGCTCCACTCAAAGGGATTGTCCTGTACGTCTTTGGGGCCGAAGAACTTGTCTACCTGGGTTGTATCTACCTCCACTTCAACCACTTTCAGTGCAAGGCTCTTGCTTTTGTATTGCTTGCCACCTACTTTTACTGTAAATGGAGGAAGGTAATACAGTTTTCCGTCAAACGAAGTCAGGGTGTATCGGCGCTGACTGACGGACATACCGTTGTCAACAGGCTTGGAACCAAGGTCGGCAACGTCCACTACCTCCACACCGGGAGTGAGTTGTTGTCTCGGTTTCAGTTGTTGAAACACCACAGTTTGCTGCTCCGGAGCGGTGGCACTCACGGTCACGTGTACCTGTTGGCCAATCAACATCTCTATCGAGTCGATTGTAGCCTCGACAGAGACCTGCGCCGACAGGCTCAAAGCCCCGACGATGAGGAGCAATATGGTGGTCAATGACTTTTTCATGTTCATTCTTCTTTGTTTGTGTCGCCACGTTTCCGTCGGCGGTTGACGCAAGTGGCGTCAGCTGCGCTGGCTGAAAAGCGACATCAACTGGCTAACGAAATCGCCGTCGGTGGGCACTGAAACGTTGTCAACATTGCTCTTGCTGAACGTTTCGTGCAACTGCGACTGGCGCATGAGCCAATATTGGCGGTAGGAATTGCGGAGCTTGCGCGACCCGGTGTCGACATACTGCTCATAACCAGTCTCGGCATCCACAATCTTCATCAGTCCAACATCGGGAAGTTCGCTTGCACGACGGTCGTAGACCTGGATTGCCACAAGGTCGTGCTTGCGGTTGCACACCGTAAGCCTGTGACTGAAGTCAGCACGGTCGTAGAAGTCGCTCAAAAGGAAAGCCGTGCACCTGCGTTTCATCACTCCCGACAGGAAGTCGATGGCGGTGCCGATGTCGGTCTTGCGGCTCTGCGGCTTGAAATCGAGCATCTCCCGGATGATGTAGAGTATGTGTTTCCTACCCTTCTTGGCAGGGATGTACTTCTCAATCCTGTCGGAGAAGAACACCACGCCAATCTTGTCGTTGTTCTGTATGGCACTGAAGGCGAGTGTGGCGGCTATTTCCGTCACCATGTCGCGCTTCATCTGGTGTGAAGTACCGAAATCGAGCGAACCGCTCACGTCGACAAGGAGCATCACTGTAAGTTCCCTTTCCTCCTCAAACACCTTGACATAAGGGCGATGGAAGCGTGCCGTGACATTCCAGTCAATGTCACGCACATCGTCGCCGTACTGATATTCCCTCACTTCGCTGAACGCCATGCCTCGCCCCTTGAAGGCTGAGTGGTACTGTCCGGCAAAGATATTGTTGCTCAGTCCGCGCGCTTTTATCTCGATTTTCCTTACTTTCCTTATGATTTCCTGTGTGTCCATCTATCTGACTCCTACACTTTCTGTCAGGGCACTTCCACCTTATTTATTATACGGCTCACGATTTCCTCGCTCGTCACGTTGCTTGCTTCGGCCTCATAGGTCAGTCCGATGCGGTGACGCAACACGTCGTGGGCAACGGCACGCACATCTTCTGGCACCACATAGCCACGGCGTTTCACGAAAGCGTAGGCTCTCGAAGCCTTGGCCAACGAGATGCTGGCACGGGGACTACCACCAAAGGCAATCATATCCTTGAGGTCTTTCAGTCCGTAGCGGTCGGGATAGCGTGTAGCGAACACGATGTCAGCGATATACTGCTCAATCTTCTCGTCTATATACACGTCGCGCACCACCTCTCTTGCCTTCAGAATCTCGTCAACCGAGCACACTGGGGTCACCGTGGGCAACTTCTCGCGGATGTTTTCACGGATTATGCTCTTCTCCTCCTCTATCGTGGGATAGCCGATGATCACCTTGAGCATGAAACGGTCCACCTGGGCTTCGGGCAAGGGATAGGTTCCCTCCTGCTCTATCGGGTTCTGAGTAGCCATCACGAGGAACGGCGAAGGCAGTTTGAACGTTTCGCTGCCTATGGTCACCTGCTTCTCCTGCATGGATTCAAGCAGTGCACTCTGCACCTTGGCCGGAGCACGGTTTATCTCATCCGCCAAAACGAAGTTGGCAAACACGGGACCCTTCTTCACCTGAAACTTCTCGTCTTTCTGCGAGTATATCATCGTACCCACAACATCGGCCGGCAACAGGTCGGGAGTGAACTGTATACGACTGTAGTCAGCGTCAATCAGCTGTGAGAGTGTCTTGATGGCAAGTGTCTTGGCCAGTCCCGGCACTCCTTCGAGCAGTATGTGGCCGTCGCTGAGCAGACCTATGAGGAGCGACTCCACAAGATGCTTCTGTCCAACGATGACCTGGTTCATTCCGGTCGTGAGGTTTGTTACAAAAGAGCTTTGTTGTTCTATCCGTATGTTCAGTTCACGGATGTCTATTGATTCTGCCATTT
>CAVKVO010000037.1:0-14178 GCA_963659575.1 Prevotella sp. CAG:1031 | reverse complement strand
AACAAGGCTGTGGACAGCTACAAGTCCACTGCCTGGTATAAGGCCACACACTAATCGTTTGTCGGTTGGCTTTTCGTTAGAGGGATTGCAATAAGATGGTTGCGATCCCTCTAATGTTTATATCTACAATTGTCCGGCTTCCACCATCAATACCACGCGCTCTGTGAGACGGTCGGTGCCTTCCGCGTCATAGCCTTTGCGCAGACTGGCACCGAAAAGGGCGGAGAAAGCCTGGTAGAAACCGGCTTTGAACGGGCCGAGAAAAGCCTTGATGATGTCGTAAGAAGAGGAGTTGCACTCCCTGTAAATCAGCTTTATCAGTAGCTTACCCTGAGAGTAAGTAAGCTTTTTCATGCGAGGTTTATACTCGTTGTATATCTCTTTCTCAACGAGTTTCATGTGTTCGTCCTTCGCTTTCTTGTCGGGCAGCGTCTCCAGATACTCGTATGTTTCCTGCAAAATGCGGTTGGCCTCCTTCGCTATGGGCAACACTTTCTTCACGTTCTTCACCAGTCGCATATAAGCGGCGGCCTGTTTATCGCTGGAAAAAGCCAACTGCGGATACACATACACGTTGTTCATCTCCATGTACTGTATGCTGTCGCCGTTGTCGAGCACCTTTCCCACCTTTACCGTAGGCACAAACGTCGGGTTGTCCATGTCCACTTCGCGGTCTTCGGGGTGCTGTCCCGAACCCGGAGCCACCTGTCCGTGGGCGCTTAGCGTCACGGTGGCAAGCATGAACGACAGGAAAAGTTGCTTCATAGTGGCGGCAAATGTAGGCATATTTTCCCGCTTACGGCATAAAAACCGCTTGCTTTAGTGTTAAATTCACATAATTTGCCTACCTTTGTTCTATGCGGTTTCTGAAAACAACCACCTTAATACCAACGGAAAAACTCATGGTTTCCTTGCGCCTGACGGTGCTCCTGCTGGTTCTCTTCCTGCTGTTTCCTTCGGTCAGTGCGCAGACCGAACGCCCTTGGATGCGCTTCTTTCAGGAAGTGGCCGCCTGCGAAGACGACGACACCGGGCTTGACGACGAAACCTACGAGACGCTTTGCGACCTTGAAACCAATCCTCTGAACATCAATACCGCCACTCCCGACGATCTCAGTCGTCTGCCTTTCCTCACCGAGCGGCAGATTGACGACATCTGTATGTACGTGAAACGCCACGGAGCCATGCAGACTTTGGGCGAACTCCAGGCCATCGGTTCGTTGGACAAAGCCCGCATGCAGTTGCTCTCATGCTTCGTTGTGGCCGGACAACCGTCGTCCAAACGAGTGCCGATAGGCCGACTGCTGTCGCAGGGACGCAGTGTGCTACTCGCCACAGCCAGTGTTCCGCTCTACGAGAGGCGCGGCGACAGCAATGGCTACCTTGGTTACAGTCTGCGCCACTCCCTTCGCTACGACTTCAATGCCGGCGACAGACTGCGTTTCGGCTTCATCGGTGCCCAGGACAGCGGTGAACCATTCTTCTCAAACGGCAATTCCTGGGGCTACGACCACTATTCTTTCTTCCTTCAGATGCGCAACTTGGGACGTATAACCAACCTCGTTGTGGGCCACTACCGTGTGCAGTTCGGCATGGGACTGGTGGCAAACACCGGACTAAGACTGGGCAAAACCACCGCCATAGCCACTCTTGGACGCTCCGCAAACGCCGTTTCGCCCACAGCCACGCGGTCGGTTGCCAACTATTTGCAGGGCGCTGCCGCCACTGTGAGGCTGACCGACTGGGCAGAAGTGACCGCCTTTGCATCGTCACGACCGTATGACGCCACGCTCAACAAGACCGACGGCACCGTGGCAACGCTCGTCACTACCGGCTATCACCGCACTCCGACGGAAATGGAGAAGAAGAACAACACCCTTTCGCAGACCTTTGGATTCAACGCGAGACTGAGAAAACGCCGCTTCCACGTGGGACTAACCGGCATATACACCCACTTCAACCGCGAACTGAAGCCCAACACGAGCCAGGGCTACAAGCGTTACTATCCCTCGGGCAACGGTTTCTTTAATATCGGAGCCGACTATGGCTTTGCCGCCAAACGTTTCAGCATATCTGGCGAGACCGCTTTCGACCGCAAGGGCAACGCCGCAACCGTCAACACCGTGGCGTTCACGCTCGGCGACCAGCTTTCTTTCCTCTTGCTCCACCGCTATTATTCGCCCAAATACGTGTCGCTCCACTCCGGCAGTTTCAGCGACGGCGGACGTGTGGCCAACGAACACGGAGTGTATCTCGGCGGCACGTGGAAACCGTCGCCACGACTCGTGTTCGATGCCTATGCCGACTACACCCACTATCCGTGGATGCGCTATCTCACATCCTTTTCTTCCGAAGCCTTCGACGCGATGCTTTCGGGACGTTACTCCGCCAAACACTGGACGCTAAGCGCACGCTACCGACTGCACACACGCCAACGGGACAACGCCGATAAGACTGGTGTAGTGCGCCAAGACACCCATAGGGCACGACTGAAGGCTACGTATGGCTACAGCGAGTGGTGGGATGCGTCAACGCAAGCCGACTTCTCGCTGGTTGACGGCACCGGTAGCGACCGTGGAGTGGCCGTTACGCAGAGAGTGAATGTGCATTGGAAGTGGCTCAAGGCGTCGGTTGGCGGCAGCTGGTTTGTCACCGACAGCTACGCCAGTCGACTGTATGTCTACGAACAAGGCATGCTCAACACACTCTCGTTTCCGTCGCTTTACGGTCGTGGAGTGCGATATACGGCTATGGTGCGTGCCGATTTGCCCTGTCGACTGGCGCTTTTGACCAAGATAGGAGTGACGGATTATTTCGACCGCAGCACCATCGGCAGCGGTCTCCAGACCATCGACCGCTCGTCAAAGGCCGATGTGGATGTGCAGTTGCGATGGTCGTTCTGAACAAAGTGCATGTTGAGACACCGCAAACATCCCATTTTTATAAGAAAATCAAGTTGATTATTGGTTTGAAGTGCCGCCTTCAGCCTTCCCGGCGAGCACTTCTTCCACCTTTGCCACCACACTTTCGGGACTTATCCGGCGCATGCACTCCATGTCGCCGCGTGCGCAGGGCTTGTTGCCGTATATGCTGCACGGACGGCAAGGCATATCGACTTGCAGTATGTTGGACGGCTTTTGTGCCCAACCCACAAATCCGGCGTAGGGATGTGTGGCGCCCCAGATGCTCACCACGGGCGTTCCCGTGAGCGAAGCGAGGTGCATGTTGGCGCTGTCCATGGAAATCATCACGTCGAGGTGGCTCATCAGTATCAGTTCCTGGTGGAGTGTTTCCAAGTGGCGGCTCACATAAACACAGCTGTTCACCTCTTTGCACCAGTCGGGAAACACACTTCCCTCCTTTGCGCCGCGCCCGAAGAGAAACAACCGGGCTTTCGGATGGTTCTTGGCCAAACGCTTGATCACCGCTTCCATGAGCGTCAGCGGATACACCTTGCCCTCATGGGCGGCAAAGGGGGCTATGCCTATCCACTCCTCGTCGCACTTCTTGGGCACAAACAGAGCCGGCAGCAGGTTGAGGTTGCCGCCTTCAGTGGGGAAAAGTGAGTGGAAATCAATATTTACCGGATAGCCTAACCGGGCGAGAACGTCAGCATAGTTCTCAAACGAAGTGGGTTGCTGCTCCAAGTGGCGGTTGGTTGCGCTCGTCAGTAGGCGGCGTCCTTCGCGGTGCTTGTCTATATGCTCCACGCGGCAACCGTTCATGCAGAACCTTGCCCGCAGATATTTCGACCGCAACACGTCGTGAAAATCGGCTATGGCAGTAAAGTTCTTCGCCACAAGTCGGCGATAGAGAGCGTTCAGTCCCCTCACTCCCCGATATTCGTGCTTGGTGTCGGCCTCCATGAAGTTCACGTTTGGAGCCAAATCCTCAAACAAGGCTCTGGCGAAGCCGCGACTCAATACGGTTATGCGCACGTCGGGATAAGCCTTGGCCAGCGAGTAGACCACGGGTACTGCCATGGCTACGTCGCCAAAAGCGGAAAATCGCATTACGAGTATGTGTTCCTTTTTCATGGCTAAGGTTCGGCCTGGCTACCGCAAAAGTGCGGTTAGCCCACGTGCGTGCAGCCGATTTACATATTTATATATGTACGGAGTTTATTTGTTTCCGTACAGTACGGGGTTAGTAGCGGGATCGTTGTACATCTTCATCTGCTTGTACACCTTCATGTACTTGCGTCCCTGCGAAATGTCTTCGAGCAACTGGTCGATGGCGAGCGACAGGTCTTTCTGCTGTTCCAGCAGCACTTCCAGCTTTGCGGCGCACTTTGCGCGGTGCTCCGGTGTGGCGTCGGTGCGGTCCACCTGCTCCTTCATGTGATAGATCTTCAGCGCAAGTATGGACAATCGGTCAACCGCCCATGCCGGACTCTCGGTGTTGAGCCGTGCGTCGGGCTGCGGAATCACCTCACTATACTGCGTTCTGAAGTACGTGTCTATCTCCTCCACCAGATCCGTGCGGTCCTGGTTGCTGCGGTCAATGCGCCTTTTCAGTGCAAGAGCCTCAGTGGGGTCGATGTGCGGGTCGCGTATAATGTCCTCAAGGTGCCACTGCACCGTGTCAATCCAGCACTTCATGTACAGGCTGTTGTCTATTTCGCCTCTGCTATACGGATTTTTGATGGCAGTGTCTACATTGTCGGTCATGTGATAGTCCCTTATGGCCTGACCGAAAATGTTGTTGCATTGTTCTGTGAATGACATTTTCTCGTTTTTATCTTTATTTCTTTGCAAAGCTAAATAATCTTTTCCAAACAGCCAACAAAGTGTCTCTTTTTCACAGAATAAGCCCCGTTTTTATCACTAATTTACGTACTTTTGCGGCCACTATGAAGTTTGTGATAGACGACCGCATACCTTACATCCGCGAAGCCGTGGCTCGCATGAACGTGGAGGCGGTATATAAGGAAGGAAAGAGCATCTGTGCCAGCGACGTGAGCGACGCCGACGCACTGATTGTGCGCACCCGTACACGCTGCGACGCCAGTTTGCTGGAAGGGAGCCGTGTGAAATTCATCGCCACGGCCACCATCGGCTTTGACCATCTCGACACGGAATATCTCGCCAAGGCGGGCATAGCGTGGAGCAACTGCCCGGGATGCAACGCCGCGTCGGTGGGACAGTATATGCGCTCGCTGCTGATTCTGCTCGACCGCGACCGCATGCTCAACCCTCGCACAGCCACTATGGGCATCGTGGGCTGCGGCCACGTGGGCACAAAGGTCATGGAGGTGGCGCAATCCTTCGGCATGAAGGTGCTCGTGTGCGACCCTCCCAAGGGCTGTCCCGGCTATGTGGGTCTCGAAAGGATAGCCGCCGAGGCCGACATCATCTCGTTTCATGTGCCCCTGACGCGCAATGAGCCGTATGCCACGTGGCACATGGCCGACCGAGAGTTCTTCGACAGTCTGGCCAAACGTCCGTTCATAGTGAACACGAGTCGCGGCGAGGTGGTGGACAACGCTGCCTTGCTGGACGCCATACGCACAGGAAAGGTGAGTCAGGCGGCCATAGACACGTGGGAAAACGAGCCGGAAATAAACCTCGATTTGCTGAACACCGTGTATATCGGTACGCCCCACATAGCTGGATACTCCGCCGACGGCAAGGTGAACGCCGACAACATGAGCTTGAAGGCCATCTGCGACTTCTTCCACTTGCCCAATCCTGGACTCATCGTGCCGCCTTCGCTGCCCAAGGACTTTGTTTTTACGGGCAATCCCCTGCAACTTTACGACCCGACAGTGGACAGCCGGAGACTGAAAACCAATCCCGAAAAGTTTGAATATCTGCGCGGACATTATCCGCTGCGGCGCGAGACTGCGGAGCTGGGCTGAACACCCAGTTTCAGCCACTGCGCCACTTGCGCATCATAACTCGGCCACTTAGGCACCGTAAGTGGGCCATTTACGACCCGTAAGTGGCCTAGTTACGATGCGTAAGTGGCCGCTTTTTGAAAACCACTGAAACTAAGACACTTGCAAAAGGCTTGGAATACCCTCTTTGCGGAGGTTAAAAAGTGTCACATCTCCACCTTATTAATAGTAAAAGCAGTAACTTTGCACGCAGAAACCGCGGCGATGATGCTGCCGCTTTGCCGCGAAGGCAAAACCCCGAGTGGCGAGAAATTTTCACTAATGGCAAGTATAACATCACTCAAATATTTATGAAAAAAACATTTACCCTGGCCATCTGCCTGATGGCAAGCGTGGCTTCGTTTGCTCAAGCCACAGCCGACTCCTTCGTTTTCCAAGATGCTGAAGGCAATGTAGTGCCCGACGGTTCTGTGCTGACAAGGACTGAACTCGTTGAAGACCCGATGGAGAGCTACATCAGTTCAGGAATGTATGTGAAAAACGTGTCTGACGAGAATGCCTATCTGACGATTGAGACCGCCATAACGCAGCTTCCCGAAGGTACAACGCACTCTATTTGCTATCCCGGCAACTGCATACGCACCTCTAAGGCGGAAACTTTTGAATCGCCAACACAGGGTGGAGAGAAACCAGGTTCTGAACCAGCCAGCATGAAAGCCGAATGGATTCCCAATGGTGTGTATGGCACCTGCACCGTAACCTACACCATTAAGGAATACATATATGAAGGAAAGGTGCTCAACGACTTTAACATACCTGTTGACAAATACACATTCGTTGGCAACGGTCCTGCTGTTACCATCAACTACGTGAACGTTGACCCTGCCGGAATAGACCATACCACTGCTGAAACTGGCGTGGCAAGCACCGTATACTACGACTTGCAGGGACGCTGCACCGTAAACCCCGGCAAGGGACTGTATATTAAAAAGGTGAAAACAACCGACGGCAACACCAAAACCGTGAAGACCGTGTTGAGATAACACAGCAAAATCGCAACTGTTCAGCTCTCTTCGCACCATACTTTTCAGGGCGCAAGAAGTGCTGAACAGTTACGTCAAATTATCATAAACAACGAGAAAAACAGAAATGAGAGGATTGATTTCAGCACTGTTTGCGGCAGTCGCCCTGACCACCGCGACAGTACAGGCGCAAACGAGCACCGGTCAGCAGCCGAAATTCCACAAGTTGTCATACTCTGACAACGCCATTGCCACCAAACTGTCTGACAACGGCCAGTGGGCAGTGGCTCAGGCTGCCACCACAGAGGCTCGCAACAGCGGCCAGGCAAAGCTGGTGAACACCGCTACTGAGCAGTACACCACGCTGCAAACCACCACTGAGGTGACGCGCGACGGCGCTTGCGACGTGCAGGACGTGACCGACGACGGCAACATCGTGGTGGGTGCCTACAAGGGAGCACCGGCCTATTGGAGCAAGACCACCGGAAAATGGTCTTATCTGCCCGTGCCGACAGGCAAGAGCGGCGGACTGGTATACTCCGTGACGCCCGACGGCAAGTATGCTGCCGGCTCATGCTACGACGCAAGTGACGAATACATCGAGTATGCCACGCTGTGGGACCTTACGGCAGACACCGTGGTGACTCTGACAAACCTGCCCACACTGGACATGACCCACACGGACATGCACCAGCAGCGCTTCACCGACATCTCGGCTGACGGTCGCTACCTTGTGGGATATGTGTCATACAGCTACATATCTCCCACAGGCATCTGCGTCTACGTGTACGACCGCCAGACGGCAACCCACAAGTTCATCGGTTTCACCCCGAGCGATACAGAAGACTGGAAACCGGCTGCCGACGGCCTTTACTTCATCGAGGACCCCGTGATGAGTCCCAACGGCAAGTATGTGGGCGTTACGGCCTACATGGTGAAGGGTTCTGCCAGCGACGACGTGCTGTCTGAATATGAGGTGGCAGGTCTCTACGAAGTGGAAACCGGCACGTTTCACCTCTACGACGGCAGCGAAGACCAGGGCTACACGGCCATGTCGGTGAACAACAACGGTGCGGTGTATGGCGCCACACCGTCGTCCAACCCCGTGAGAGAGTGGTCGGTGCGCTACCACGGCTTCTGGTATCCCGTAAGCATGATACTGGAGCAGACCTACGGAGTGGACTTCTACAACAAGACAAAGTATGACAACACCGGTTCGCCTCTGTCGGTGAGCAGCGACGGCAAGACCATCTGCTCCATGGTGGACAACGGTGGCAGCAGCTATGTGCTTGAGTTGCCCGACGCTCCCGAAGACCTTTGCGCCGGAATCAACCTGCTCGGCAGCTACACCATCACTCCTACCAACGCTACTTCGTTCTCCAAGCTGAGCACAGTCACCGTGCGCTTCGAGCGTCCCATCAAGGTGTTGGGCGCAAGCAACAGTGCGGTGCTCAAGAACAGCAAGGGCGAAGTGGTTCGCAATTCGAGTGGCTTCGGCATGAGCAGCACCGACAACAGAACTCTGAGCATCCGTTTCCGCACAACCACACTCAACGCCGGTGAGACCTACACCGTTGAGATACCTCAGGGCAGCGTGTGCGTGGACGGCGACGACACAAAGACCAACTCAGCCATAACCGTAAGCTACACCGGACGCGCCAATGTGCCGGTGAAGGCCACAGTCATTTCGCCTGCCGACGGCTCGGAACTGGCCAAGATTGACAACGGCAACAACCCGATCATAATGACTTTCGACGCCGAACTGGCCAAGACCGACTCGGCAGCTGGTTCGCTCGTGAGAATCGAGGACGGCACCACGGTGGCCAAGCTCAACGTGTTGGTGAGCGGAAACCAACTGGCCGTTTATCCCACCGCCACACAGTATCTGTATGACGGACTGACCTACAAGGTGACTCTCAACGCCGGAGCGGTGACAGACCTTACCGGAAGCGGTGCCAACGAGGCAATCAGCTTGAACTACAAGGGTACCTACGTGCGCCAGTTGTCCAACGACGACGCTATACTCTTCAGCGACGACTTCTCCAACACGTCGCAGTCGCTCAGCACTTGGCTGAGATATGACGGCGACCACAACACTCCCGTGGAGGAACTGCAGGAGGACTATGAGTTTGATGCCGACAATCAGCCCTGGAACTTCTCCATCCACGACGACGACAACTCCACCGACTATTGCGCAGCGTCGCACTCAATGTACACGCCTGCCGGCAAGAGCGACGACTGGATGGTCATTCCGCAACTGGCAATACCCGACAGCACTTGCAAACTGACGTTCCTGGCTCAGAGTTACAAGAAGTCTAAGAAGGACAGCCTGAAGGTTGTGGTGTGGGAAAACGAGGAAAACCTCAACTATCTCAGCGACGCAACCATGGCAACGATGAAGAAAGAGGGCAAAACCGTGTTCAGCCAACTGCTGAGTCCGGGCACCAACGAAGGCTCTCTGGCTGGCGACTGGACCAGCTACACCGTTAGTCTGGCGCAGTTTGCCGGAAAGCACATCTACATCGGCTTCCTCAACGACAACAACGACCAGAGCATGGTGTTTGTGGACAGCGTTGTGGTGAAGCGCGACGTGCCTTACCTGCTGTTACTCTCCAACGACGAGTCGGTGGTTGACCGCGAAAGCATCGGCATAAGTGGCCGTCTGTTGGCAAACAACCCCGCCAAGACATACAAGAGCGTATGGCTCACGCTGTGCGGAACCGACGGCGTGGAACTGGAAACGGTTGGCGCAGACACCCTCTCACTGGCACAGGGCAAGAGGTTTGACTTCAAGTTCACCAAGGATCTGCCGCTGACAAAGGGCGAAACCAACAACTTCACCATCAAGATAAAGCTCGACGACTATTCGGATGTGGCCAAATCGAGCGTGAAGGACCTTACGTTCCGTCCCACAAAGCGCGTGCTGCTTGAGGAAATGACGGGTACAACGTGCTCCAACTGTCCGCTGGGAATACTCGCCATCGAGCGTCTCCGCGAAACCTATGGCGACCTCTTCATCCCGGTATCTATACATACTTACACTGGCGACCAGCTCGGTTCGGGTCTCAGTGGCTACTCTTCAGCCCTCGGACTGTCGGCTGCTCCGTCGGGAATCATCAACCGCAGCGGCATAATCAGTTTCCCGATGGCAAAGAATGCTGCCACTCTCGACTATGAGTTCAGCAACGGCTACAACCTGTGGGCTGACTATGTGAGTGCAGAGATGAACATTCCGGCTGACGTGGAGCTTAACGCTACCATCAAAGTGAACCCGGCTGACGGCACATTCGACCTGCCGCTGACCATGAAGTCGGCTCTCAACACCAAGAACCAGAGTCTCAACGTGTTCGTAGCCGTTGTGGAAGACGGTATCGTGTCGTATCAGGAGAACGGCTTCGCAAGCGTTGCTGACGCAAATCTCGGCGACTGGGGACTCGGAGGCAAGTATGGTCAGTCCACTGTGTCGTATGTTACTCACGACGATGTGGCTCGCCAGACCTACAGCAACGGTAGTGACTACAACGGTGTGGGCGGTCTCTTCCCGCAGACACTCGTGGCCGGACAGGAGTACACAGCCGACATCACCGGACTGGTTTTGCCTGAAAACGTCAAGTCGCTGGCTGCCTGCAAGGCCATTGTGGTGCTGCTCGACGGCAACACCGACAAGGTGGTCAACGCTGCGTCGGTGAAATTCAGCAGCGATCCTGCCGGAATCCACTGCGTGAAGGCCATCGGCGGTGACGAAAGCAGCCGTATCTCGATGTGCGACGGATACATCGTGGCTGAAGGCAACGGCAACTTGTCGCTCAGTGTGTACTCTACAACTGGCGTCAAACTGGGTTCTGCCAACGGCAACGGTACGGTTAAGATTGCCACAACAGGCCGCAAGGGTACCGTAATCGTCAAACTGACCGACGGTAAGTCTACAACCGTGACAAGAAAAGTGGTGCTGAAGTAACGCGCCACTCGTCTACATCTTCTATATATAAGGGTGGTTTCATATCAGTGGAAAACTATGGAACCACCCTTAAACATTACAGAACATTTATTTCAAAGCAACAATCACACGAAAAAACAAAGGCTATGACACACACTAAACTCTCCGGCCTGTGCGGCCAATGGTTCAAGTTGGCTCTCTTTGCCGTGGCAATGGTGCTCACCGCTACGGCTGTTCGCGCCGCCGATGATGCCAAGACAATCGTCAAGATAGTGCTTGACACCGACTACACCATACCCTTCGGCGACTCCTACTATTCGTTTGACGCACCGCAAACAGGTGTGCTCAAACTCAAAAGCACCGGCAACGACGTGCCCCGTCCGTGTACTGACGATACCTTTACCGAGCAGTCTGCCGACTATACCTACTCCAACGGCGCAATTGAAATGAACGTTGTGGCTGGCACAACCTACTACTTCAATGCGTTCAGTCTCAACTCTACTCAGCAGTTCCGCGCCACTATGAACGGTGCTGACGACAAGATAGACACCATCGATGTGTCGCCTGTGCCCGGCACTGTGCTCGACATCACCAACACACTGCCCCTGTCGTTGCAGTTCAACAAGACCGTTACCTCCGGTCCTGCCGTGTTCTCTTCTGGCGAAAACACCGCTTCGGCAGCCGCAGTGACGCGCAATGGCTATGCTTCATACAGCATCAAGTCGAAGGTGTTTGAGTGGATGAAGTCGGGATTGGTAAAGGCTGGCGACACGCTGACCGTGGTCATCAGCGACATCTGCTCTGCTCTCAACAGCGAACAGAAGTTTGGAGAGGACGGCACTCTTACTCTCGAATACTATATCCCCGAGATGCCGACCATGCTGAACAGCAAGTTCGTGCCGGAAAAGTTCCTGTCCTATTGGCCTAAGGGTGACGCCAGCGGCATCGTATCGCTCACTTACGACAAGCAACTCAAGAAGGGAGCTACGGCAACTCTCACCTTCGGCAATGTGGAAGACGACAACGAGTTCTACAAGGAGACGCTTCCCGTGAACATAAGCGGCAACACGCTCACCATAGACTTCACCGGCAAGATAAGAACTCCCAAGTCTATGCTCCCCAACTCGTCGGATCCTACTTCCTACACATCCATCTTCCTCCGCATTTCGGGCGTGAAGGACGTCAACGGTGAACCGTGCTACGCCGAGGGACAGTCGTCCTACGGTTCGTTCCAGCAGTCGCTGGCATACGAAAACGTGGCTAAGGAGGTTGTCACCGAGTTCACTCCCGCATCGGGTTCGGACATCTCGTCGGCTGAAACCATCGAGCTGTGGATTGCCGGCAAGTCGGCTCTGCTCTACGACGGCGTGAAATTCGAATATACAGTGGACGGTGTGCGCAAGAATACCGTGGTGAAAAACGCTGATATCACCGAGACTGAGGAGAACGTTGACGAGTATGCGCTCACCATTCCCGTGCCGGAAGAGGTGCGCAAGGGTACGGCAGTGCTCGTGTCACTGGCCAACCTGCAGTTCACCGACGGTCAGGAGCGCGACATCACCGCTCGCTACAATGTTCTCAAACCGACGCTCATCAAGCCCGCAAGCACCGAACTGCCTTTGCTCGATGGCGGTGATGAGGTGAGTGTAAGCACCAACATGACCGACAAGATTGGCTATATGCTCTGCCAGATAAGCGACCTCAACGCTGAAAAGGCTGCCGACGCTGTGGTAAACAAGCAGGTGGCTATGACCAACAACGGCGACGGCACATTCAGCCTGACCATCGACGAGAGGATTCTGCTGCACAAGGGTCACAGCTATGCCATCGAACTGACCGCTTACCGTTCCGCTGACGACGTTGCGGCAAAGCTCCTGCCCATCGATACTGCCAGCATCACGCTCACAGGTACTGCCGACAGCGCTTTCATAGCTGGCATCGCAACAGCAAAGGCCGTTGCTCCAGCCAGTGCTAATGCCGCCAAGGGCATCTATACCATCAGCGGCACGAAGGCTTCCGACAGCACCGACAAGTCTGCCATCGACCGCCTTCCTAAGGGTATATACATCATCGACGGACGCAAAGTGACAGTGAAACAATAATTCTGCTTCGGATTAAACGATAATAAAAAGGGGAGACAGACTCTCGCAGCTTCATGCTTGCAAGTGTCTGTCTCCCCTTTTTGCGTTTGTTTGCGTGACGCTTTTACTCCGTCACCGCCACGTATCTTTCTATCATATTGCCGTCATAGACATTTCTCTCAGCCAACTTCACTCGTCCGAGAGGCACGGTTGGAGCAATCGTTCCGTTGCCTACCGACACGGGAGCGGTCTCGCGGCGTATCTCGTCCCACAGTCCTGCCTCCAGAAACGAGTGGTGCGTCTTTGCTCCGCCTTCCACTACGAGCGACTGTATGCCCTGTTCGTAGAGTTCGTCCATCAGCTTCTTCAGGTCTACGGCGTGTCCCAACGCTATTCGCACGGGGTCTTTGCCGCTCCAGTGGCGCACGTTCAACTGCGGATGGTCGCGCTCGTCGGTCACTCGGCCCACGAGTATCGCGTCGTTTTCAGCCCTAAGTTTGTGACTGAGCATTTGGGTAAACGGTGTTGAGAACATCGTTGGACGGAAGTGGTTGTCCATGAAACCGTCTGTCGACTGCGCCCATTTTAATATAATGTACGGTCGATGCAGTGTGTTGAACGTCATGAAACGGCTGTTCAACCGCCTGCATTCCTCTTCCATCACGCCCACCGTCACACTTATCCCGGCATCACGCAACTTCTGTATGCCCCTGCCGCTCACCTTCGCGAACGGGTCTATGCAACCTACCACCACGCGTTTCACTCCCTTGCTCACTATCAAGTCGGCGCAAGGCGGTGTCTTGCCGTAGTGGGAGCACGGTTCCAGACTCACATACAGTGTGGATTGCGACAACAACGCCTCGTCTTGTTCCTTCACCGAGGCAAAGGCGTTCACCTCAGCGTGGCCTTCGCCGCAGCGCACATGATAGCCTTCGCCAATGATTCTGCCGTCAGCACTCACTATCACCGCACCCACCATCGGGTTCGGCTTGGCGTTCTGCCTTCCGTTAGCCGCCAGTTGCAGGCAGCGCGCCATATATTTCCTGTCTTCAGTTTCCTGGTTTGTCATGGTTTTAACTGTTTGTTTTGTGGGTTAAGGGTAAGGGCGTAATCGGAAGAATACGCCTTATGCCAATCTTTATCCGTATGCAAATTTGCGGTTTTTCCTCGTAATTGCCAAGCGTTTTCAGTGCTAATTGCCGTTCATGAAGTATGGTAAGGATGGTTTGGGAGGCACGAAGGCAAATGTAGGAGGGTCGGCGCCCTCGCCGACTCATCGCTCGCAAGAGCGAAAGAATG
>CAVKVO010000036.1:0-14275 GCA_963659575.1 Prevotella sp. CAG:1031 | reverse complement strand
CTGCAATGTCTTTCAGCGACGCATTCCTACCCATAGTCTCACACCTTTTATATAAAAGATGGTTTATAAACCGACCGAAGCCAGCTTATAAACCATCAAAAACCGTTGGTTCTTTACTTCTTTTTAGCCGCAGTCTTAGTCTTGCTTGCGGCAGTTTTCTTTGTTGCCTTGGCGGGTTTTGCCTCTGCTTCGGCCGATTTCTCCTCAGTAGCAGCAGCCTTTGCCTCTGCTTCAGCGGCAGCTTTCACCTCAGTCTCGGCAGTTTCAGCCTTGCTTTCGGCTGCTTCAGCTTCGTTTTCTGCGGCAGTTTCCTTATCCTCGAAGTCGGTTATGCCGTTGTTGATGAGTATGTCGTACCACTGAATCAGCTTCTTGATGTCGCTATTGTGTACACGTTCGCGGTCGAAGTCGGGCAGTATCTTAGCGAAATACTCCCTCAGCTGCTCGCCACTGGCCTTTCTGAAGTCAACACTCGACGTTTTGCCGCCCTCAAGTGCCTTCATGCTTGCAAGAACCTTGCGGAGTGGCACATCGTCAGCATCGGTATACATGGCTATGTCGCCGAGTGAGATGATGCGGTCGGTTGCGAAAGCCGGTACACGGCGGTGAGTTTCGTCGAGAATCTCAACTACAAGGTTGTTCTTAGCCCTTGAAACCAGTTTGTAAAGTCCCGGTTTTCCCGAGATTGAAAGGATTGTTCTCAGCATTTTTCTGTATGTTTCTGTTTTGTTAATCTGTATGTTCTATCTTGTCATTTGGTGCGGTTTAGTTCCGCCAATATGCCGTCCAACTGTGCGTCAACGTCCTGTTGGCCGTCGTTGATGATCTCGTAGTCGGCCATGAGGCGCACCTTTTCCTGCGGCAACTGCCTCGTTAGCCACTCGCGAGCCTTGGCTTCGGTTATGCCGTCGCGCACCATTACGCGGTCTATGCGCACACGTTCCGGAGCGGTAACGGCGATGGTGCGGTCAACAAGTCGGTCGAAGCCGGACTGAAAGAGCAAGGCACACTCCATCCATTCGGCACCGCTGGCGATGAAATCCTGCGCCACTGCCGGATGCACTATGCCGTCTATGGCCTTTGCGTTGGTCTCCGAGGCGAGCAGGAAAGCCGCCACAACAGCCTTGTTCAGCCGTCCGTCGGTGCCGTAAGTGTCCGGTCCTATCAGCCCAGTCAACTGTCTGCGTATGTCGGGCGAACCGTTTATGAGCCGTTTTGCCGCACTGTCGCAGTCGTAAACCACTATGCCACGTGCGGCAAGCCGTGCGCACACGTAGCTCTTGCCACTGCCTATGCCTCCCGTTATGGCCGTTTTCATTGTTCCTCTATAAGGTAATCCACCTGTTTCACGGCCAATGACGGTCGCGAAATGCCGCTCGGCACAGCCTTGAGTATCAGGTTGCACTTGTCCGACGGGCGCTTTGCTATCTCGTTGTAGTCCACTACCACAGTGAAGTCCTTAGGTTTGAGACTACGATAACGCTTCATTCCGGTAACGAACCTCACCGTTACCTTCGACGGGAAAGTGCGCAGCACCTTGCCCTCGGGCAGGTTGATGCCCGTTATGGGCACGTCTTCGATGTCCTCCTCGGTGAGAACGTCGGTGAGGAAGGTCAGTTTCACACGCTTGGGCACCGTCTTTATGCCCTTTATCCGCTGCAGACGGCACTCCACAGAGAGCGTATCGCGGAAGTTGGAGTAGTTGAGAGCCTCGGTATACACCGCGTTGATGCTGTCCAAAGCCGACTTTGAGGCATACACATCCACACTGTCGGGACTGTATTCCACGCCGGAAATGAAGTACATGTGCTCCGGTACCACATGGCCGCGCCACCTTACAGGCACCCGTTTGTGCATACCGTAGTTGAAGAAAAACTCCATCTTGTCCGTTTTGCTGCTCACAATTTTGGTGGACACCAGCAGGTTCTGATATATCAACCGCTGCAACTCCGCACCGGAGATGGTACACACGCCGTTGCCCGACACATAGTTTTTGAAGTTCACGTTGATGGTCTGCAGTCCGTCTACGTACATATAGCTCAAAAGGAACAGCCCCTTGTCGCGCAGCGTGACCCTCACAGTGTCGGTATCGTCGGAAGTTAGCACGACGTTCTTGGGCACATTGGTCACCTGCACAGGTATTTTGAACTCCCTTTCATACGTGTCGTTGAGCGTCATGAGCAACCAGAACACCCCCGAAACGGCAAGGAAAAACAAAAAAACCAGGAACTCCCTGTTGGCATTGCCGAACAAGAAGTTCCTGATTGTGCCGGCTATAATGCGCAATCTGCCCATTCCGCCTTATTTTTTTGCGACTGCGGTGTCGGAAGCGTCCTTGTACACCGAGCCTTTGTCCACGCGTATTGTCACGCCGGAAGCGATGTCCACCTCAACGATGCCTTTGGCGAGGTCGATATTCCTTACGGTTCCGTATATTCCGCCGCCAATCAGGACGCGCTCACCCTTTTCGAGAGAGTTCTGAAACTTCTGGATTTCCTTCTGTTTCTTCTGTTGCGGACGTATCATGAAGAACCACATTATGGCGAACATTGCCACCATCATTATCAGGAAGCCCATTCCGCCTCCACCCTGTGCCGCCTGTTGTGCAGCGAGAATCAGTGTTGTCATGTCTTTGTGTTATTCGTTATTGTTGTCGTTGTTCACTTCGTTTGCGGTGTTTTCTTCACCGTTCTGCACCTCAGCCTCAGCCACTGCACCATTGTTTTCGGCAGCGTTCTGCGCAGTCTCCTCCTGCTTTGCAGCCTGTCGTTTGGGCGCATCCATGTGCTTCATCAGCCTTCCGGTGCTTATAAGGTGGCGCGCTATGGCGTCGAGCATACCGTTGATATAGCTTCCGCTACGCGGTGTACTGTAGAGTTTGGCCAAATCGACATACTCGTTGATGCTTACGCTGACGGGGATGGACGGGAAAGTGAGTATTTCCGCCAAAGCTATCTGCATAATCACCACGTCCATGTAGGCCAAGCGGCTGAAATCCCAGTTGCGCGAGGCCTCGCTCATGTAGCGTTGATACTCGTCGCTGTTCATGATGGCCGCTCTAAACAGTTTGCGGGCGAAGTTTTTGTCGTCCTCACTGTCATATTCGGGCAGCAACTCCTGCTTTGAGTTGCTTTTCTCGGTGAACCGCTTTATTGTCTTGAGCACAAACGTGTCTACAATGCCCTTGTCGTCGTTCCAATAGAGGCTCTGCTCCTCAAGAACAGCGTCGAGGTCCTCGTTTTCCTGTACGAGTGTGCGATACAGTCGGCGCCACAGCTCCCTGTCGGCCTCGTATGTGTCCTCCTTGGAGTCCATATAGTCCTTGTAGATCTGGCTGGCAGTGATCTGAGAATACAACTTCCGTACGAAATCAGCGTTGCCGTCCCATGTCATCTTCTTCGTTTCCACGAAGTCGTTCAGCATCTTGTTTTCCTCAAGCTGCATAGCGAGCCTGTTGTAGGCAAACTTCTGCGACGGTTCCGGTGCGCCTTCGCGCCTTGCCTTGGACTGCGCCACCTCCAGATGGCGACGCGACTCAGCCGTGACGGCCACTATGAGTTCCAATAAATAGTTGTATAAGTCGTAAGCCTTTGACAGGCTGAAGAACAGTTCACGCTCCGCCGTATCTATTCCGCTGCTTATTCCGTTTTGGTAGTAGGCGTAGGTCAACTGCACCACCTTGTTCCTTATTATTTCCCGGTTTATCATATTTCTCTATAGAAGTATTCTCTTCTCTTTTTTACTGTGCGCCTTGACGCAAGTTTTACTGTGCGCCTTGACGCAAGGCAACTCCAAGCCTTTTCGTTGCAAATTTAGGCAAAAATTACTTGATACGGCAAAGATTGCAATGTTTTTTGCGGCAAACTTCGCTTTTGACGTGATGCCTGGCGAAGTTTTCCCCATGCGTTTGAGAACATGAAACAACGCTGACAATGATACTTTCCGCACTGGTTTTCAGCCTTGAAAATGCCGGTTTTTAGCCCTCGAAAAACCGGTTTTGTATCTTATTGAGTGCTAATGCGTTACAAAAGTGGCCCATTTACGGTGCAAAAGTGGCCTAGTTACGCTCGTAACTCGGCCACTTACGAGTCGTAAATGGCCTAGTTACGATGCGCAAACGTACCACTTAATATTCGCAACCCGCGGGACTATGAAAAACGTTTTGCCCAGTAGGCCGTGCTAACTCCCACAAAAGTTTGGCACTAATGACATATTTCCGTAAATTTGCAGTTGATTTTTTCACACTAAAACCCAACAGAAAATGAAGATATTGCTTTTAGGCAGCGGAGGGCGTGAGCACGCCTTGGCATGGAAGATAGCGCAGAGCGCAAAAGTGGAGCAACTGTTCATAGCCCCGGGCAACCCCGGTACGGCGCAGTGCGGCACCAATGTGGACATAAAGGCCGACGATTTTGAGGCTCTGAAAGACTTTGCCGTGAACAACGGCGTGAGCATTGTCGTTGTGGGACCCGAAGACCCATTAGTAAAAGGTGTATACGACGAGTTCCTCAACGACCCTCGCACAAAGGACATCGCAGTGATCGGTCCCTCAAAAGCCGGCGCAGTGCTCGAAGGCTCAAAGGATTTTGCCAAGGCATTCATGGCTCGCCACGGCATACCCACGGCAGCCTACCGCACGTTTGACGGCACTACGCTCGACGAAGGTCTGGCGTTTCTGGAAACCCTCAAGGCTCCCTATGTGCTCAAAGCCGACGGACTGTGCGCCGGAAAGGGTGTGCTCATAGTGCCTACGTTGGACGAAGCCAAGCGCGAGTTGCGCGAAATGCTCGGCGGAATGTTCGGCAACGCCTCGGCACGCGTGGTGATTGAGGAGTTTATGAGCGGCATAGAGTGCTCAGTATTCGTCCTCACCGACGGCAAACACTACAAGATACTTCCCGAAGCCAAAGACTACAAGCGCATAGGTGAGCACGACACGGGTCTGAACACCGGCGGTATGGGTAGCGTTTCGCCCGTGCCGTTTGCCACAAAGGAGTGGATGGACAAGGTGGAACAGCGCATAATCAAACCCACTGTGGACGGTTTGGCTCAGGAAAACATCGTTTACAAGGGCTTTATCTTCTTCGGTCTCATCAACGTGGACGGCGAACCGAAGGTGATAGAATACAACTGCCGCATGGGCGACCCCGAAACTGAGAGCGTCATGCTCCGCTTGAAGAGCGACATAGTGGACCTGTTTGAAGGCGTAGCCGCAGGCGACCTCGACAAGCGCGACATTGCTTTCGACGACCGTGCAGCCGTTTGCGTGATGCTGGTAAGCGGCGGCTATCCCCAAGCCTACAAGAAGGGCTTCGCCATAACGGGCACCGACCTCGTGGAAGGCAGCACCGTGTTCCACGCAGGAACTGCCATGACCGACGGAAAGCTCGTCACCAACGGTGGCCGCGTGATTGCCGTGAGTTCGTATGGCGCCACCAAGGAGGAAGCTCTGGCCAAGTCGTTTGCCGAAGCAGGCAAGATTGAGTTTGAAGGCAAGTACTTCCGTGGCGACATAGGAGCCGACCTGTAACCCTTGCGTCGGCTCACTGCCAATCTTAAAGACACATATTAGTCTAAAAGGGGCTATATAACAATAGGTGTAGACATGGTAAAACGATTGCAGAACAGAGTGGCTGAGAGTCGGCTACTGCTGCCTTTCGTGGGAGCATACGCAGCCCTGGTGTGGCTCGCGGCCGGAATAGCTGGTGGCGGACTGTGGCTTCAGTTCGTCTGCTTTGCCGCCGCGTCCTATCTGATGGTTGAGCTGAACACCACCAACGCCCTCATCCGCATATACAGCCGCATGGTTTCGTGCTCGTTCATGACCATGATGTGTCTCACGTGCGGCGACTTCAAGTCTCTCGGCGGCGGTTTCGCAGGTCTCTGCACGGTGGCTTCGCTGTCGGCTCTGCTGCGTTGCTATCAAAACCGCAACGCTTCGGGATGGGTGTTCTATGCCTTCCTGGCTCTCGGCGTGGGCAGTCTGGCCTCTGTATGGACGCTCTACTTCGTGCCGGTGGTGTGGATTCTGATGACATTCTTCCTCAGTGCGATGAGTTGGCGCACATTTATGGCCTCCATCATAGGCATCGTGTGCCCCTATTGGTTTGCTTCGCTCTACTTCATCCGGTCGGGCGACTTCACCGATGCGGCCAACCATTTTGCTGAGTTGGCCGACTACGGTGCCATAGCCGACTTCAGTGTGCTCACAACCAACCAACTGCTAACGGCGGTGCTCATAGTTGCGCTCACCGTTACGGGCACTGTACACTTCATCCGCACGAGTTTCATGGACAAAATCCGCACGCGGATGTTCTACTACTGCTTCATTACGGCCAGTTTCGCCACTATTGCGTTTCTCATCCTGCAGCCCCAGCGCTACGACCTGCTCATCCGGGTGCTCATAGTCAACGCCAGTCCGTTGGCAGGCCACTTCCTCTCACTCACCAACACCCGCATCACCAACATCGCCTTTGTGGTAATCACTGCGGCGGTGGCTATACTGACCGTGGTAAACCTATGGATACCCTTGTAGACATACTCGTTGAAGGAGGCTATTGGGGACTCCTCATAGCCGCATTCGTGGCTGGCAGTGCCGTTCCGTTTCCGAGTGAAGCCGTCTTTGTGGGGCTTCAGGCCTTGGGACTTACGCCTTGGAAACTGGTTCTCTTCGGCACCATTGGCAACGTGCTCGGCGGTCTGCTCAGCTACGGCATAGGACGTATGGGCAAAATGGAGTGGATTGAGCGCTATCTGAGGATAAAGAAAAAGAACATGGACAGGGCGCAACGCTTCATGGGAGGCCGTGGCGCATGGATGGGAGTGTTCGCCGTGGTACCTCTGATAGGCACTCCAATCATTGTCACTCTTGGCCTCATGCGGTCAAACCTCTACATCACCACGCTCAGCATGACCATCGGCAAGTTCCTGCGGTATGCGTTGCTGGCGTATGGAACTACATTAATCATATGATAAAGGTATATACAAATAAGATAAAAGCGGCGTTCAGCATGCTCAAGACCATCATCCCGACATTGTTTGTTGCCCTGCTGGCCGCGTCGTGCGCCGTGAAGGACGACGGCAGACCCGTGGTTACGGTCACCATCGAGCCCTTGCGCTACTTCGCAGAGCAGATTGGCGGCGACCGATTCCGCGTTGCGACTATGGTGCCCGGCGGAGTTAGTCCCGAAACCTACGAGCCTACGGCGCAGCAGATGGCCAGTCTGTCGGAGAGTGTGCTATATATAAAGGTGGGCGACCTCGGTTTTGAGCGCACGTGGATGAAGCGTTTCAGAGCCAATGCGCAGCACCTGATTGTGGCCGATGCGTCAGAAGGCATCGTTCCCCTACCCTCTTGCGGCAACCACGGCGACCCTCACACGTGGACTTCGCCTGCCAACGCGCTGCAAATGGCGCGCAACATCTACAAGAGCATGGCTCTCATCGACAGCAAGGACTCACTCTACTTCAAGTCGAGGCTCGACTCGCTGTGCGAAAGAATCATGGCTGTCGACACCAGGATAGACAATATGATGGAGCATTCCGCCTGCAAGTCGTTCATAATCTATCATCCTGCACTCTCCTACTTCGCCCGCGACTACAAGCTAACGCAGTTGGCCATTGAGGACAACGGGCGCGAACCGTCGGCTGCGTCGCTCAAACAACTCATCGACGAGGCGCGGCGCGACGGCACAAAGCTGATGTTTATGCAGAAGGAGTTTGCCAACCGCAACACCGAAACCGTGGTCAAGGCCACCGGAGCCGCCAAGGTGGAGATAAATCCGTTGAGCTATGACTGGGAAAACGAGATGTTAAAGATAGCCGAAGCGATATGCAAACAGCACAGATAAGGCTCAACAACGTCACTGCGGGCTACGACGGACGGGCGCAGATTATGAATGTAACGCTCGCGATAGGCAGCGGCGACTTCGCCGGAGTGACCGGACCCAACGGTGGAGGAAAGACTACGCTCGCAAGAGTGATGCTCGGACTGCTGAAACCCATGTCCGGCACGGTGGAATACTGCCTTGACGGTCAGCCTGTGGAGCATCTCCGCATGGGCTATCTGCCGCAATACAGTGCCATCGACAAGGACTTCCCCATCTCCGTTGAGCAAACTGTGTTGTCGGGACTCAACGCCGAGGCAGGACTGTTCGGCCGCATATCAGCACCGTTGCGCGAGAGGGCGCACGAAACCATGCGCGAGATGGGACTCGAAGGCATGGAGCGGCGCCACATAAAGGCTCTCAGCGGCGGCGAACTCCAGCGGGTGTTGCTCGCAAGGGCCATGGTGAGCCGTCCGGAAGTGCTCATTCTCGATGAGCCGGACACGTATATCGACGGTCGTTCCGAACAACTCATGCACGACACTCTGCAGCGCATCAGCCGCAACTGCTGCGTTGTCATGGTGAGCCACGACCTCCAGTTGGTGGAAAGTCTTGCCAACGTGATGGTAAGTGTGGACGAAACGGTAAGCGTAACGAGGTTGCAAAAAGGCTAAAATCAACCTCTTAGCTTGCATATCACGGATATTTTCACGAATTTTGCGCAGTGACTTTACGTCGGAAGTTACGTATTGAAGACTAACAAGTATTATACTATATATATAATTAAGGTGTAACCTAATAACAAAAAGACAAACAGAATGAAGAGCAAAAAACAGATTTGGCTGATAGCGGTAGTTGCCGTTGTGGTGGTAATACTGCTTTGGGGCGTGAGTGGATACAACGGTCTCGTGTCGATGGACGAGGGAGTGCAGAACCAATGGTCAAACGTTGAGACTCAATATCAGCGGCGTGCCGACCTGATACCCAATCTCGTGAACACCGTGAAGGGCTATGCCACGCACGAAAAGACCACGCTTGAGAGTGTGATAAAGGCGCGCAGCGAGGCCACATCGGTCAAGATTGACCCGGAAAACCTCACTCCGGAGAAGATGAAACAGTATCAGGAGGCACAGGGAAACGTGTCGTCGGCTCTCGGAAAACTGCTCATGGTGGCTGAAAACTATCCTGAACTGAAGGCCAACGAGAACTTCCTTGAACTGCAATCGCAGCTGGAAGGCACTGAAAACCGCATCACTGTGGCTCGCAAGGACTTCAACGACGCTGCCAAGGAGTACAACACAACCATTCGTCGCTTCCCGAAAAGCATCCTCGCCGGTATGTTCGGCTTTGAAAAGAAGGCTTATTTCGAGGCTGAAAAAGGTGCCGAAAAGGCTCCGGAAGTGAAGTTCTAAACCGTTAGCCCCGCACTTGCCCTTATGCAGAAGCAGTTCTTTGCAGGGTAAGGCGGGGCTTGCGGCAACACAAACCCAATATTTCTTATTCCCACGCACGATGGATTTCGCCAGTAGTTGTCACGGTTTTCGCACGTCATACGCTCATGTTGTGCGAAAAGTTCTGCTGTTGTTCGTCTTCATGTTTGCCAATATTATATCGGTAAGCGGTCAGACCGACGATGCGCAAACGGCGTTTACCGTGGAGAAGGTGCCCAATGTGCGCCTGTCTGACGTGCGGTTGCACGTGTCAGACCCTGCGTCGCTGCTGTCCGCCACGGCTCGCGACACCATCAACTCCGCACTTTCCACCCTTGAAACCGCCACCGGCATTGAGGTAGCCGTGGTGATGTTGCCGTCCATAGGCTCTGCCGACCCGTTTGATTTCGGCGTGCAACTGTTCCGCTCTTGGGGCGTGGGCAAGTCGAAGAGCGACAACGGACTGCTGATACTCTATGTGGAAGACCAGCACACCGTGCGCTTCACCACCGGCTACGGCATAGAAGGCACACTGCCGGACGCTCTGTGCAAGCGCATACAGATGCGCTACATGGTGCCGAAGTTCAAGACTGGCGACCGCGACGGCGGCATGATAGACGGAGTAAAGGCCGTTGTGGCGGTGCTCGACGGAACGATGAAGCCCGACAACGACACCGACGACGACAGTTGGATGGCTGCGTTGGTGTTGTTTGCCTGCATCCTTTTCATGGCCTACCTCGTGGTTCACCGCAAGAAGTCGCGCTGTCCGCAGTGCGGAGCAAAGACTCTCATGCACAAATCCACTGACCACTACCGCATCAACGGTATGCGCTATCGCAAAGACGTGTACGTTTGCTCCAACTGCGGCAAGGTGATAGTGAAGAATACTCCCGAAAACGACCGCAACAACGACGACGGTATGGGATCGCTACTCACCGGAATGATGCTCGGCTCCATGTTCGGGCGTGGAGGCAGAGGCGGTTCCGGCGGAAGCTTTGGCGGCAGTTTCGGAGGCGGAAACACTGGCGGCGGAGGTTCAGGATCAAGCTGGTAAAACCTACGCTCGCACCGTTTAGTGCAACAAAACCGACGAGCGAACAAATTATGGAGAGCCGAAATAACTCCACTTCTTGTATTGTTTGACGCAACAGACCAACTATTTTATTGTATTCAGGATATAACATTCAACTTATGAAAAAAGGATTGGCAGCCCTTGCCTTCGGCACATTGGCATTGGGCATGACCGAATTTGTAATGATGGGCATACTGCCCGACGTGGCCGCAGGACTCAACATCAGCATCATCCAGGCCGGCCACCTCATTTCAGCCTATGCCATAGGCGTGTGCTGCGGTGCACCTTTGCTCACCATAGCCCACAAGTACAGTCCCAAAAGCATTCTTCTCGTGCTCGCCGGCATGATGTTTCTCGGCGCGGTGCTGTGCTCCATTGCTCCCAACTATCACATTTTGCTCCTTTCACGCTTCATCGCCGGACTGCCTCACGGCGCCTACTTCGGCGTAGCCTCCATCGCTGCGGTGGAACTGGCCGACGAAAGACACAAAACCGGGGCGGTGTCAATCATGATTGCCGGCATGACGATAGCCAACCTGTTCGGCGTTCCGCTCAGCACGGCACTCAGCGGCACCATCTCGTGGCGCATGCCGTTCGTACTCGTGGTGTTTCTCAGTCTCGGCGTACTGTATTATATATGGAAGTGGGTGCCCTACATCGCGCCGCAGCCCGACAACGGCTACAAAGGGCAGTTCCGTTTTCTGAAAAGCGGTGCTCCGTGGCTCATACTCATAGCCACTATGGCTGGCAACGGCGGCATCTTTTGTTGGTACAGCTATGTTGCGCCACTGATGATACATGAGGGAGGTTTCGCTCCTGCCACAATACCACTGCTGATGATTGCCGCTGGCTTCGGAATGGTGGCAGGCAATCTCACGAGTGGCCGCCTTTCCGACAAATACCGACCCGGACGTGTGGCTGAATACACCCAAGCCGTGGTGGCAGTGGCTCTGTTGGCCATCTTCTTCCTTGCCGGATGCGGATGGATTTCGGCCATTCTCATGGTGGTGTGCACCGCCGGACTGTTCGCAGTGAGCAGTCCGCTGCAATATCTCATACTGAAACACTCGCCGGGAGGCCAGATGCTTGGCGGCGCACTGATACAAATGGCGTTCAATCTTGGCAATGCGCTCGGTGCATTCGCCGGCGGTTTGCCTATGGCTTGCGGTTTGCCCTACCACTACACGGCTCTTGTTGGCCTGCCAGTGGTGCTGTGCGGCTTCGTCGCCATGTTCGTTTTCCGACGCAAGTATGAGCGAAAGGAGGCGTAAGTTATTTGCACAAAGTGGAAATTGTTTACCTTTGCAGTGGCCAATAAAATGTTTTAACGGACACAAAACGCCTTTCAAACGAACATAGTAAGACCTTCAAACAAACGAGACAATACAATTTCGATGGGAATAGTAATAGGAATAGACGTGGGAATAAGCACCACGAAGATAGTGGGACTTAAAGACGGCAAGATTCTCTCGCCCACACGCATAACGGCAGCCGACCCCGTGACATCGCTCTACGGTGCGTTCGGCAAGTATCTCTACGACAACAACGTTTCGCTGAGCGACATCGAGCAGGTGATGCTCACCGGAGTGGGCAGCGCATACATCGACTCCCGTGTCTACGGATTGCCCACCGACAAGACCGAGGAGTTTCGCGCCGACGGACTCGGAGCCAGGTTTGAGTCGAAGGTAGACCGCGCCATTGTGGTGAGCATGGGCACCGGCACCTCGTTTGTGCGCTGCGACGGCGACAAGATTGAGCACATCGGCGGCACAGGCATCGGCGGCGGCACACTGCAAGGACTGTCCAAACTGCTTCTCAGCACCGGTGACATCCGTCAGGTGATGGCTCTGGCTCTGCGCGGCAACCTCTCCAACGTCAATTTGCTCATCGGTGACATCAGTCGCAAACCCCTTCCCGGACTGCCGATGGAGGCCACAGCCTCACTGTTCGGCAAGGTGGCGAGCAACGCCTCGCAGGAAGACATCGCCCAGGGACTCATCTTCATGGTTCTTCAGTCCATCGGCAGTGCCGCAGTGCTCTCTTCCGTTGGCAGCGACATCCGCGATTTCGTGCTCATAGGCAACCTCACGCTCCTGCCGCAGTGCAAGGAGGTATATCCTGCAATGGAAAAACTCTACGGTGTGCGCTATCATATCCCCAAGCACTCCGAGTTCTGCACCGCCATAGGTGCCGCCTTGGGATATGAGCAAAAGTAGTGTCTGAAGTATATTCGCCTAGATATAGAAAAAGGATTAAGGCTGTCTCACGACAGCCTTAATCCTTTTGTTTTCTAACTAACTTATTATCAACTATTCATTACTCATTCATAATCACGCTGCAAAGTTACGCCCTTTTGACCGTCAGTGTTCTCTATTGCGAGGGAAAATACACGTAAACGTTTGCGAAATCAGCGAATTATGAGTATATTTGTAGCCTACTATGCCCTTGACAACAACAATCTACCACCACAATGCTTAAAGGAAAACGGAGAACATCGCTCAAAGACCTTGCCAGAGAGCTTGGCGTAAGCATAGCCACCGTGAGCCGTGCCTTGCGCAACAGCCCGGAGATTGGCAAGGAGATGCAGCAGAAGGTCAAGTCGCTGGCCAAGGAACTCAACTACCGTCCCAACCCCTTTGCGCGCAGTCTGCGCCAGGAGGCTCCCAAGGTCATTGGCGTTGTGGTGCCCAATCTTGAAACCCACTACTACGCTGCGGTGCTCGACGGCATTGAGGAAGCCGCCGCCAAGGAGGGCTACTCGGTGATCAGCGCCAACAGTCACGAGGACTTCGACATCGAGAGCCGTGCCATAGACAACTTCATCGGACTGCATGTTGAGGGCATAATAGCTTGTCTGGCTCAGGACACCACCGACTATTCCCACTTTGAGGAAATAGCCGACATGGGCATTCCACTCGTTTTCTTCGGTCGCACCTGTCTTTCCGACCGCTTTTCCAGTGTCACCGCCAATGGCGACGAGGCCGCCCAGCGCGCTACTCAACATCTAATCGACACCGGCAGTCGCCGCATAGCCTTCATCGGAGGTCCCAACCATCTCGACATGGTGCGCCGCCGCAAGCACGGCTACCTTGAAGCTCTGCGCGAAAACCGTCTGCCCATCGACCGCACACTCGTGGCTTGCGGCAAGATTGACTATGCCGTGGCTCTCGAAGCGGCCACCGATTTGCTCGCACGCCCAGACCGCCCCGACGCCATTTTGGCTTTCAACGACATCATCACCTTCGCCGCCTTCAATGCCATAAAGCTTATGAAACTGCGCATACCCGACGACGTGGCGCTGATAGGTTTCACCGATGATGTCCACGCAAGCTACGTCACTCCCCGTATGTCGGCCATTGTCGACCAGTCGCACCTCATCGGTTCCACCGCCTGCGACCTGCTATTGAAGAGCATCGGTGGCGACACCAATATCTACAAAAAGATTGTTCCCCAAAAACTTGTGATACGCGAAACGTCAGACAAGCGGCAGACTGGTGAAAACAAGCTGTCTGAAGCTTGATTGTCAAAACTGCACTAAGTGTTTCGTTTTTTTTCGATTGGTACGGCGAGGGCACCGTACCTCCTATGAAAAAACGACAATAGAGACAATAGTGACAACGGGCTGCGCCGTGAAACACGCATTGCCATAAAGTTGTCTCTTATTGTCTCTATTGTCGTTAATAATTGATCCCTTTCGCTAAGGGCAAAGCGAGGACGCTTCGCCTACTACGCTGCGCCAATCTGCCCATAGTGGGCGAAGCGTCCTCGCTTTGCCCTTAGCGCAGTTTGCTAAAATGCCACAAGAAACTTGCCGTATCAATCCGCTCGCAAGAGCGAAAAAGCAGAGTGATTTTAGACCTCGCAAAAGCACCCCAAATTTTGAAATAACTTGACGCGGAAAATGGATGCATAGGATTTGACCCAAAAATGCATAGGATTTGACCGAA
>CAVKVO010000035.1:0-14322 GCA_963659575.1 Prevotella sp. CAG:1031 | reverse complement strand
AAAAAAACGGGAACGAGTCCATCAACGACCCATTCCCGCCACGATATAATTATGATTTGTCTAGTAGTGTTCAAAAAAAACTTGGTAGTGTTACATTGCAAAAGCGTTGAAACCTCCGTCAACAACGGCTACGGTGCCGGTGACGAACTTGGAAGCGTCGCTCATAAGGTAGTGTATTGTGCCGCACAACTCCTCGGGGTCACCCATACGACCGAACGGGGTCTGACGGATGACATCCTGTCCACGCTGGGTGAACGTACCGTCGGGATTGGTGAGCAGCGAACGGTTCTGCTCGGTGATGAAGAAACCGGGAGCGATGGCGTTAACCCGGATGCCCTCACCGAACTTCTTGGCACATTCGGTGGCCATGAAAGCGGTGAAATTGCTTATGCCTGCCTTTGCTGCAGCATAGCCGCACACACGGGTCATGGGACGGAAAGCTGCCATGGACGAGAAGTTGATGATGGAACCCTTGCCCTGTTTCACCATAGGTTTGAGGAACACCTGTGTGGGGATGACCGTTCCGGTGAGGTTGAGCGACAGCACCGTCTGGAACTGTTCAGCCTCAAGGTCGAAGAAGTTCTGGTCGGGACCGATGGTTGCGCCCTTCATGTTGCCTCCGGCAGCGTTGAGCAGAGTGTCGATGCGACCGTATTTGTCCAGGATGTCAGCGCAGTTTTGTTCCACAACGGCCTGGTTCATCACGTCGGTTTTCATAAATTCGCACTTGCCTCCGGCCTTTTCAATGTCAGCGGCAATGGCGTTGCCCACCTCTTCCTTGCGTCCGAGGATTATCACTTTGGCTCCGTTAAGTGCCAGATATTTGGCTATTGAGCGTCCCAATACGCCCGTTCCGCCAGTGATTACTACCACGTAATCCTTTATGTCGAATAAATTTTGCATTGCTTATACTTTATATTGTTGTAGTTTGTTTGTCTGATTTATGTATTCAAGGATTACTCAAAGAATCCCGGTTGCTTGTATTCGATGCCCAGTTCGCGGTCGACTGTTGCAAGTATTCCCTGCACCTGTCCCATGGCGAACATACGTCCGAGGAACGAATAGCCTGCATTGTAGCCTCGCGTTTCGTCACCCAACATTGTCATACCGTGGTCAACACGCATGGGGAGTTCGGGATTGGTCTTCTCGAAGATGCGTGCCAGTTCTATCAGGTCGGCACGTCCGCCAAGGTGAGAGGCTTCGGTGAAGTCGCCGTTGGGGAACACGTGGCATGAACGAAGATGGACGAACCATGTGCGAGAGGCATACTTGCGAGCCAATTCAACCACATTGTTGTGTGCGCCAGCTGAGAGCGAACCTGCGCAGAACGTCAGTCCATTGTGGGGATTGTCCACTGCCGAGAGGAACCAGTTGATGTCTTCGTCGCAAGTGACTATGCGGGGCAAACCGAGGATAGGGAAGGGAGGATCATCGGGGTGTACGCACATGCGCATGTCGCACTCGTCGCATACCGGCATGATGGCTTCGAGGAAGTAGCGCATGTTTTCGCGAAGCTGATCCTTGCTTATACCTTTATATAGGTCGAGCAGTTGGCGGAAGAGTTCCACGGGATGCTCGTCGTCTTCCTTGATGTTGCCACTTACAAAGCCCTGGGTTTTCACAATTATGTTGTCCACAAGCTTGTGGTCATCTTCGGGAGTCATGGTCTGCTTCAGTTTCTCCACCTGTTCAAGCACATTGCTTGGCCAGTCCTTTTCGGCGTTTTCGCGCTTCAGAATGCAGATGTCGAAGTAGGCAAACTCGGCATGAGAGAAATAAAGATTGGTGGTGCCGTTGGGATTAGGATGGCTAAGGTCGGTGCGCGCCCAGTCGAGTACGGGCATGAAGTTGTAGCACACCGTGTGTATTCCTTCCGCAGCAAGGTTGCGAAGACTCTCGCAATAGTTGGCAATCAGTTGGTCGCGGTCGCGTCCGGCGTACTTTATGCTCTCGCAAACGGGCAGACTCTCCACCACTGACCAGCGCATGCCGTAGCTTTCTATGTACTGGCGCAGGTCGGCAATCTGCTCTCTCGTCCACACTTCACCGTTGGGTACATTGTGCAAGGCGGTGACTATGCCCTGCACACCAATCTCCCTCAGCATGGCAAGCGTTATCTTATCGTTCTTGCCAAACCATCTCCAAGTTCTTTCCATTGCGTGCTTTTATATTCTTAGATTGTAGTTTTTCTGTTTGCAAAGGTAAGTCTATTGTTGTATCACGGAAACGCCTCACCAAAGTTTCCTAATGCAAACCTTTGCAAATGGTCAGTCTTTGTTTACCCCATAGCCGAACAAGGCGAAGTCGCCTTTGAGCGGATCGTCGGGAAAAACGTCGAGCATACGAGCGGTGAGTCGCCGTGCCGCGGACATGGAAGCGGACTTGCCAGACAACAGTCCAAGGCGCACGGACTCCTGAACCACGTGGGTGTCGAGCGGCATTATCAGTGTTCGCTTGTCTATCGCACCGCTCCACAGTCCCAAATCGACAGGCGAGTTGTCGCGAACCATCCACCGCAGAAACATACATACTCGTTTGCAAGCCGAAGACGTGTCCTTTGGCACCACGCCCTCAACGCCATGCTTGCGGAAGAAGCCGCAGATGGCTGCCACGGCAGAAAGACCGTCGTGGGCGTTTGTGCAGACATAGTTGCCAAGGGAACCGTATTCGCAAAGCATGGAGCGCAGAGCTGTGAGGAGCGAGTGCATGGCATGATACGTGTATAGGCGGTAATAACACTCGCTATTGTCGGGAATATCTCTGGCAAAGGCTCCGCTTTTCACCCAGTCAAACACCTCTCCGCCGGAACGGTCCAGCACGTATTGTATCTTCGGGAAGAACTGTTTGCGACTGCCATAGCTCAAACAGGAGGCCACAAAAGCCAGCGTCTCCTGGTTGAACTGTCCCTCCACCTGATGCATAAACCAGCTCGGGTCGCCGTCAAGAAAGCTTTCCGTCTCGTATTTTGATGCATATTCAGCAAGGAGTTGATTCGTTTGAAGACTGTCATCCATCGTCTGTTGCTCTATATTCATTGCTTCCATATCCCTTAAAACCATTGTTTATAGTATTTCTTCCGTAAAATAAAGCAAAGAAAATGGGGCATACAACTTTTTGAAAGCCGTATGCCCCATGTATCGTTTTAGTGTTGACGCTTATGAATTTGCCCTAATGCGGAGCAAAATCTTCGCGTCTTTGAAGTCTTAAAGAATGGTCTTGACGGCCTCAAGCATACCCTTTTCCTGAATAAGGTCAAGATACTGCTTTACCAAAGCGTTCAAGCCGCTGATGGCATTGAGGTCTTCGTTCCAGATAGATGTTGCGCCAAGCACACCGTCGGCCACCTTCTGAGTGTCGCCAGTTGACCACAAGTTGGTGAGCAACTCCATGATTTCGGGTGCGTCGTTGGGCACGATATCGGTTCCGTCGGCACGCTTTCCACCTTTATAATATGTAATGATGGCAGCCAAACCGAACACGAGACCCTTGGGCAGTTCGCCCTTGCGCTCCAGGTAAGTCTTCACTCCTGGCAGGTCGCGTGCGCAGAACTTCGGGAAGGAGTTGAGCATGATGCTCGTAACCTGGTGGTCTACGTACGGATTGTCGAAGCGCTCCAGCACGTCGCTGGCGAACTTCTCCAGCTCATCCATAGGCAGGTCGAGTGTCTGCATAAGCTCTTCGAACTGCACCTTGTGGATATACTTGCCGATAACCTCGTGGTTGCAAGCGTCGCGCACGATGTTCACGCCGCTGAGGAATGCCACAGGCGACAGCACTGTATGCGGACCGTTGAGCAAAGTAACCTTGCGCTTGTGGTAAGGCTCCTCTGACGGAACGAACAACACGTTGAGTCCAGCCTTGTCAGCGGGGAACTCCTTAGCCACTTCCTTGGGAGCTTCAATCACCCAAAGGTGGAAGTTTTCTGCCTGAACCACCAAGTTGTCGCGGTAGCTAATCTTCTCCTGAATCTGAGCGATTTCCTTACGGGGGAAACCGGGAACGATGCGGTCAACGAGTGTAGCATATACGCCGCAGCTCTCGTCAAACCACTTCTTGAACTCCTTAGGCAACTGCCACAGTTCGATATACTTGTTGATGCAATCCTTGAGCACGTGGCCATTGAGGAATATCAGTTCGCAGGGGAAGATGATGAGTCCCTTGGTAGGATCACCGTTGAATGTCTGCCAACGGCGGTACAACAGCTGCACGAGTTTGCCGGGATAAGAAGAAGCAGGAGCGTCTTCGAGTTTGCAAGTGTCGTCGAAAGCGATACCGGCCTCGGTGGTGTTGGAGATAACGAAACGTATTTCGGGCTGGTCGGCCAGTGCCATGAAGGCAGCGTTCTGGCTGTATGGGTTGAGTGCGCGGCTCACAACGTCGATGCGCTCCAGCGTATTTACGGGTTTACCGTTCTCGCGGCCCTGCAGATTTACGTGGTACAGGCAGTCCTGACCGTTGAGCCAGTCAACCATACCGTTGGCCAAAGGCTGCACAATCACTACCGAACCGTTGAAGTCGGTGCGCTGATCCATCTTCCAGATTATCCAATCAACGAACGCGCGGAGGAAGTTGCCTTCGCCAAACTGAATTACCTTTTCGGGCATAACGCTCTTTGGCGCAAAATGTTTGTTTAGTGGTTTCATTGTTTTAAATGATTTATTGTAGTTGTTTTTAGTTCTTTCTGTGTTTCTCACCCGTTGGTCTGTTCTTACCAAACTGTCCGTTTGAAGCTTGCAGTCGCAGGTTTTTTACTGTATGCAAAGGTACGTGCTTTTTCCGAGTGTGCCAATTCTGCGGTTATATATTCAACACGTAAACCTTTACGAAACGCGTTTGTGGATTATTCCGACTTGAACAAGTCCTTTATTCCGCCTATGCTGCCCATGAGATTGGTGGCTTCGTAAGGCAGGTAAACCGTCTTTGTCTTGTCGCCGGAGGCCACATCCTGCAACATCTGTATGTACTTTTGAGCCAAGAGATAGTTGGCAGGGTTGGTACTTTTGCCCACGGCTTCGGTTATCTTGGCTATGGCTATCGCTTCAGCCTCAGCTTTGCGTATGCGAGCCTGTGCCTCTCCTTCAGCCTTGAGTATGGCTTGCTGCTTCTCAGCCTCAGCTCTGTTGATAGTAGCTGCCTTTTCTCCTTCTGACTGGAGTATGTCCGAAGCCTTCTTACCCTCACTGGTCAGAATCGTTGCACGCTTGTTGCGCTCGGCCTGCATCTGCTTTTCCATTGCTGAGAGTACGCTTTGCGGAGGCATGATGTCCTGCAACTCTACACGGTTCACCTTTATTCCCCACTTGTTTGTGGCATCGTCGAGCACGGCGCGAAGCTTGGTGTTGATGGTGTCGCGGCTTGTCAGCGTCTCGTCAAGCTCCAGTTCACCGATGATGTTGCGCAGTGTGGTCTGCGTAAGCTTTTCTATTGCATTCGGCAAGTTGTTGATTTCATACACCGCCTTGAACGGATCCACAATCTGGAAGTACAGCAAAGCGTTGATTTCCGTCTGCACGTTGTCCTTGGTTATCACGTTCTGCTTGTCGAAGTCATACACCTGTTCGCGCAAATCGATTGAAGTGGAGTACTGATAGCGTCCTCTGTTGAGCACCACGATTTCCTTTGCCCTGTCGATGAACGGCACTATCAGGTTGATACCGGGCTGTAGCGTGGCGTGATAGCGGCCAAGCCTCTCGATAATCTTCGTTTCTGACTGCGGGATTATCACCAGTGCCATCTTTGCAAAGACAATGATGCACACCAAACAAATTACCAATACGTAAATCATAGGTCTGATTGTTTTTAGTTATTATCGTTGTTATACTTGGTTACCTTTATTATTATGCTCTCGCGGCCGACCACCTTTACTCGCTCGCCTTTGGCTATGGCCTGACCGTCAATAGACTCAGCCTTCCAGTCGTCGCCGTCTATGGCCACACGTCCGTAGCCTCCGGCCTCGATGTCCTGGCTCACAGTACCGATGCGCCCCTCAATGGCGTCGGCATTGCTCACACGTGAGTCGCCTTCAGAGTGCAGATACTTCATGGCAAAAGGCCGCACGCGCCAAATGCCTATCGCTGAAAACACGATGAACAGTGCGAGTTGTAGTACGAAACCGGCTTCCAACGCAGCACCGATTGCGGCAAAAACGCCTCCGAAAGCAAAGCAAACGATGAAGAAACCGCCAGTGGAGAGTTCGACAATAAGGCACAGAACGGCCACAACCGTCCACACTTGCCAGAGATTGTTGATGATATAGTCAGTCATAAAGTGAGTGTTCTAATGGTTAATATGCCGTAAAGGTACACATAAATGTTGACAATGCGCCATCAAAACACGTTTTTGTCGATGAAAATATGGCGTGAAGCCATTGGACAAATTAGCCCCGGACAGATAAGACCGGCGCTAATCAAGAGATTCTTTCGTCACAGACAATAGGTCAAAGTACATCAAGCGTGTATTCAAAGAAACGTTCTGATCTATGTGCCTGTACTCTTTCTCTTGTTGGTCGGAACTGAACACGGGCTTAAATCCATTGCGTTCATAGAAAGATTTCGTGCCTTCGTTGTTATAGGCATCCACAATTATAAAGCGGCACCCCGTCTTGTTGTTAGGATCAACAAACCAGTATTTGATGTATTCCAGTACATCACTCCCAATATGCCTTGACCTGTACTCCTTAGCTACAGCAAGTCGGCCAATCAATACGGCAGGATAATCCTTTAGAGATTTCACATGTGGTATGTCCGCCTCTATCTTTTTCTTGCGTGCATTGGGCAAATCGTCCACTCTTATACCAGCATTAGCGAGAGTGAAAGCACAAACCACTTGGCTCGGATCCGCATCCAATTTGTAGCAATAACTTTTGCCCAGCAACTGTTTGGCATATTCAAAACAGTCGCTGGTGAAGAAGTCGTCAAGGTCATCGTCGCCACAAGCAAAGCCCAAAATGTCGTTAGGCTCCGCCAAATCATAGATTGAACATTCGTCAAGAAGGAAACTCATTTCGCTCCGATATGTGATTTGGCCAACATTTGCTTTACCATTTCCATTCCGCGCTCATAGCGTTCGGCGGTTTCTTTCTTCTCCTTCTCGCTGCGGTTGATGTATTTTTCGTATGTCTTTTGTGCTTCCGCCTCAAACCTCTCTGCTACTTCGCCGGTTAAGACGGGCACAGATGCTATTGCCAATGCCATAGTTGTACCTTTTGTTAATATGGGGCAAAATTACGGCATTTCCCTTTATGCTCCAAAAACTGCGGCAAAAATGTCCATAGGAGGAAGCCCTATATATATAAAGGTGTAGCTTAGCCGTTCTTTTTGTAGCTGATTACAGCCCAGAAGTCCAGTGCTGCGGCCATTGCGGTGAGCGTTGCGAGAGGCTGGAGCACGTCGGTGAGGGTGCCGCCACGCACGAATACGGTGCGCATGATGTCGATGTAGTGGCGTATGGGATTGATTAGCGTCAGCGTTTGCGCCCACTGCGGCATACTGCTTACGGGAGTGAAGAGTCCGCTGAGCAGCATCATGCACACCACGAAGAACCACATGACGAAGATGGCTTGCTGCATGGTGTCGCTGTTGTTGGAGATTACCAGTCCCAGACCGCTCACACAGAGGGCGAAGAGCATGGACGCGAGGTAGAGCAGAGCCAGATTGCCTTGCGGCACTATGCCATATACCAGCCACGACAGCAGGAAACAGAGCGAGAGCACGAGCGTTCCGATTATCCAGTAGGGCAGGAGCTTCGACGCAATGAAGCAGTGGCGGCTCACCGGCGTCACGTTTATCTGCTCTATCGTGCCCTTCTCCTTTTCGCCCACGATGTTGAGCGCGGGCAGAAAGCCGCACAGCATCAGTACAAGTATCGACATCAAGGCCGGAATCATGAACACTTTGTAGTCGAGATTCTTGTTGTATAGGTTCAGTTCCGTCACGGTTAGCTGCGGCGTGGAGCCTTTCGGCAAATTCAGAGCTGCGGTATTCAAATCCTTAACGGCGGTGTTCAAATCCTGAACGATGATGTTCGACAGATAGTTCGCGCCCATTCCGCCCTTGGTGCCGTTCACTGCGTTGGCGGCAACGAGTACCTGAGGCATTTTTCCTAACGTGATGTCGTGGCTATAATGCTTCGGTATGGTAACGATAACGTCGCAGTCGCCCTGCTCAACCGAGCGTATGGCAGCGGCGTTGTCGGCTTTCAGTCCGGCGAAGACGAAGTGGGGCGAAGCCACAATGCGCTGAGTGAGCCTTGCGGAGCGCACACTGCGGTCGAGGTCAACCACACTTACGCGTATGTTTTTCACCTCCATGTTCATCACCCACGGCATTACGCACATGATAATTATGGGGAACATGAGCAGCAGACGCGGCAGAAAGGCGTTGCGGCGTATCTGCAAAAACTCCTTTTTCACTAAGTATTTCAGCATAATCCTATCCGTTTGCGGTGACAAAGTATTAGGGTTTCAGTTCTTTTTGATGAACGTTATGAGCGACGCTGCCATCAGTGCCACTGCCATAACGCCCATGACGATAATCTCCGTGGCTATGGTTTCGAGTCCCACGCCCATAATCATCAGTTTGCGGATGGCCGATATATACCATCGCGCCGGCACTATTGCCGACAGCCATTGCAGCACCTTGGGCATGCTCTCTATGGGATAGATCATGCCAGAGAGCAGCAGCGTGGGCATCATCAGCACTATTGCCGAACCGAGCATGGCCGCCAGTTGCGTTTCAGCCGCAGTACTTATGAGCAGTCCGAGCGACAGAGCGAGCAGTATGTAGAGCAGCGACACGAGGAAGATGCTCGCCAAACTGCCGCGGACAGGTACGTCGAGCACAAACGAAGACAGCAGAAGGATGCAGCAGAGGATGCAGATGGACAGCACGATGTAGGGAAACATCTTCGCCACGATTATGGTCAGCGGTTTCACGGGCGACACCAGCAGCACGTCCATTGTGCCCCTTTCCTTCTCGCGCACTATGCTTGCCGAGGTCATCAGGGCGCAAATGAGCAGCAGGAGCATGCCCATGATGCCCGGAACAAAGTTGTATTCGCTGCGCATCTGCGGGTTGTACAGCATTTTTGTGACCACTGGCACCGCTAACGAGGCCGAAGCCGCCGAATGATTGGCCGAAGTAATGGTCTGCCGGGCATAGTTGGCTTGCTGCACAGCCATGTTCGGGTCAGCGGCATCCATGATTAGCTGCACCGACGCACCTCCTGTGGTTAACCTTTCGGCGTAATTAGGACTGAAAGCCACAGCCATGTCAGCTTTTCGGGCGCAGATGAGTCTTTCAGCCTCGGCGGTTGTGCCCACGGTGGCGGCGATGTCGAAATATTCCGAAGCCCCAAGGCGGTCAATCGCCTGACGGGTTGCGTTGTCCATCGATGCCGTCACTACCACAGTCCGCACGTTTTTCACGTCGGTGGATATGGCGAAACCGAACAGGAGTATCATGGTTACGGGCATGCCGAACAGAATGAGCACCGTCCGAGGGTCGCGCAGTATGTGGCGCGTCTCCTTTATAATAAAATGTATGAACGTCTCCATCGTGTGGTAGAGTGTTAGTTTCGCTTAGCCTGTCGGGCCAAATGGGTGAACAGACTGTCCATGTCGGCCATGCCGTACTTGGCTTTAAGCTCTGTCGGAGTGCCCATCGCACTTATCTTTCCGTCCACCATTATGGATATGCGGTCGCAGTATTCCGCCTCGTCCATGTAGTGAGTGGTGACGAAAACGGTGATGCCCCGACGTGCCGCAGAGCGTATAAGTTGCCAAAACTGCCGCCGTGTGGCTGGGTCAACGCCGCCGGTGGGTTCGTCGAGAAACACCACTTCCGGTTCGTGGAATATGCTTACGGAGAAGGCGAGCTTCTGTTTCCATCCCAAGGGCAGCTGTCCCACGATGGTGTTGCGGTGAGTGGTGAAGTCTAAGCGCTCCAGCATCTGTTCCATCTTCTGCTTTATGTCGCGGCTCTTCATGCCGTATATGCCGCCGAAGAGTTCGATGTTCTCGCTCACGGTGAGGTCGTCGTAGAGCGAAAACCGCTGACTCATGTAGCCGATGTGGCGCTTTATCTGCTCGTGCTGGGTACACACGTCGTAGCCAGCCACCGTTCCATGTCCGCTTGTGGGCTGGTTCAGTCCTGTCAGTATGTGCATGGCCGTGGTCTTGCCCGCACCGTTGGCTCCGAGAAAGCCGAATATCTCGCCGCGGCGCACCGAGAACGAGATGTCATCCACGGCACGGAACTCGCCGAAAGCCTTCACCAGATGCTCCACACGTATCACTTCGTCGGCACCGCCGGCCACACTGTGACTCTCGCCGCTGAATCCCGCAGGGCAAAACACGTCGGCGAAGCGCGAGAGTATATCGTCGGGAGTACCTATGCCGCGCACTTTGCCCTGGTCGAGATATGCCACACGTTCGCAACGGCGTATCTCGTCGATGTAGGGCGTGGCCGCAACGATGGTGATGCCCCGACTTTTGAGTTGGCCGAGCATGTCCCACAGTTCCCTGCGCGACACTGGGTCAACGCCAGTGGTGGGTTCGTCGAGCAAAAGCAGGCGCGGACTGTGTACCAAGGCGCACGACAGAGCCAACTTCTGTTTCATTCCGCCCGACAAAGCCCCTGCGCGGCGGTTGCGAAACGGCTCTATCTGACTGTATATGGCCTTGATGTTGTCGTAGTTTTCCTCCACGGTGGTGTTGAAAAGCGTGGCGAAGAAGCGCAGATTCTCCTCAACGGTGAGGTCCTGATAGAGCGAAAAGCGCCCTGGCATGTAGCCCACAACGTTGCGTATGGCGCGCTTTTCGTTCACAGTGTCCCATCCGCCTATGGTGGCAGTGCCGCTGTCGGGGCGAAGCAGGGTGGCCATGATGCGGAAGAGCGTGGATTTGCCTGCGCCGTCGGCACCTATCAGACCGAACACCTCGCCGTCGGCCACGCTGAGGCTCACGTTGTCGAGTGCCTTCACGCTGCCGTAGCTCTTTGAAATGCCGCTTATCTCTATCATTGCGCCTGGAGTTTCACTTCGCCGTACATTCCAATCTTTATGTATCCGTCGTTTTTCACGGCTATTTTCACTGCATATACGAGGTCAGCCCGTTCGTCGTCGGTCAGTATGGTCTTGGGAGTAAACTCTGAGCGAGCCGAAATCCAGCTCACCGTGCCGCGATATTCCCTGCGGTTGCCGCTGCCGTAGTCGGCAAACACCGTAACGGGCTGACCAAGTTTTACGTTTTGCAACTGCGACGTGGTGACATAGGCGCGCAGATACATCCTCTCCATGTCGGCCACCTTGAACAGCGGCTTTCCTATGGCGGCAAACTCACCCTGTTCGGCAAACTTCTCAATCACGGTTCCAGCTATCGGCGACTCGATGTGGCACTTCTGCAACTGGTCAACAACCATCATGCGCTGTATGTCCGCCGCACTCATCTGACTGTTCAGGCTCCTTGTGCTGTTGCCGAGCTGGGCTTCCAGGGCGTCGAGCTGCCTCTGCAACACCAGCACCGCGCTCTTGGCGTCGTCGAGCTGCTTGCTTCCGGCGGCGTTGTCCCTCACGAGGGCTTCAAATCGGGACTGTTCCTGTCGCGCCTTGGCCAGTTGCTGCCTTAGAGTGGCCATCTGCTTCTGCGCGTCGGGCCGTTGGTCGGCGTAGGCTTGGCGCGTGGCTCCGGCCTGGCGCGCTTTGAGCCACAGTTGCACGGTGTCTATCAGTCCCACTTGCTGTCCCGCCTTGACGGTCTGCCCCTCTTCGGGCGTGAAAGTGACGAGACGGCCGTTTTGTTCAGCCGACACTGTTACCTCGGTTGCCTCAAATGTGCCCGTTGCGTCGTAGTCCTTCTTGCCCGAACTGCACGAGATGGCTGTGAAAACCACGGCGGCGAGGATGGTGAATGTAGCGTTTCTGTTCATTGTGTATGCTTGTTTTGTCATTATTTTTGGTGGTTAAATTTTTATCTCTGGCGGTTGCGATTCGTAAAGAGGCCATTTACGGGTCGTAAACAGCCTACTTATTTTCGTAAAGAGGCCGTTTACGATGTGTAAATGGCATGTTTACGAGTCGTAAACAGCACGTTTATGAAATCTAAGTGCCATAGTTACCAGTGATAAGTGCCCTATTGTGCTGTTCTTGAAGTAGTTGCAGCTGATGTGTGGCTTTGGCTTGGCGAGCCTCAACCACGGCGTTCACCGTCCGCAACAGCTCACTTACGGTCTCCGTACCGTTGTTAACTTTTTTCTCAGTCGTAGACTTGATGTTTTGGCGCAGTGATATGATGTCGTCGTCGAGTGCTATCTGGCTGCGCAGACCGTTTATCGCGCCGTCCGACTGCTGGCTTTTCAGGTTTGTGTTGAGCAGAAATGTGGCTCGCTGCACGTCTATCGTCTGTTGCTGAAGCTCAATGTCGCGCAGGTCGTTGCGCCGGGTATATAGCGCACCGATGTTCCAGTTGAGCGTTATCCCGGCTGCAAGATTGGCGTTTTTCATCACTCCAAACGGCTTGTTGTGGTATGCCGCCACGCCAAACAGGCTCAGCTGCGGGCGCAACCGGCTGTCCAACACCTTGCGGCGACTGTCGTTGAGCTGACTTTGCGCCTCAAACAAGAGCAGTTCCGGTCGGTTGTTGGCCGAAAGGTCAGTCTGCGGCGGTGCCGGACGGTCGAGTTTCACACTGTCGTCGAGCTGTTTTCCAGTAAAAGTGGCCAGCATCAGCACGTATGCCTTGCGCTGCTGCTCAAGTGCGCACGCCTGTTGCCTGGCCTTGAGCATCTCCACGCTCACCGCATCCACATCACTCTGACTGGCCAAGCCATTGCGCACGAGGCTGCGCACCTTGTCTATGGTTATGCCAAGGTCGTGTTGGAGCAGAAGATTGTGGCTGATTTTCTCGTCGATGAGCAGCACTCCGAAAAACAACTGGTCGGTGCGCTCGCGTATGGAGTATAGATTCACGTCCAGTTGTCTCATGTTTGCCTCGCTCTCCAGTCGCGCGGCGTTTCTCTTTGCGCTTATCATGCCTCCGTCATACACGGGTTGCGCCACTTGCAGAGCCGCTCCGTAGAGTGTGTTGGCCGTTGCGCCGGTCACGGCAGCCGCCTGTGCGGGCATATCCACGATGTCTGTGAAGGCGGCAGCGGCGGCAGAGACTTTTATCTGTGGCAACCAGCCCTTCAAAGCGTTGCTCAGGGTGTAGTCGCGGCTCTGTTCGGTCAGTCTGTACTGGCGTATGGCAGGATAGTTCTGCCTCGCCGCTTCCCTACATTCGGCCAGTGTGAGTCCGGCAAAGGCTTGTGCGGCAGTGGCGAGCAGCAGTGTTATCGACAGTGTTCTTTTGTTCATATCGCTTGTGGGTTATATGTTCTTATGACTGCAAAGTTATGGAGTAAACGTGCCATTGGCGTTGCCTATACGTTTAGGTTTATGTTCTTTTTGTACTGATTGCGGCTCGAAACTATGGTTTTATGCGCCATTATGTCCCTTTTGTACTAACTTTGCCCACATGAACACGGACAAACAGCTGCAACGGATCACGCTGTCGGACATGAAAAGGATAATGGCTGGCAGCAATATGGACATGGGTGGAATGTTTCATCTGGCTGGCGACTTTGGCATCAATGCCGGCGACAACAATGCTTTCAAGACCATTGTGCCCAAGGGAGTGCCGATACTGGTGGAGGACAACCGACTGGGAATGTTGTCAAGGGGATGGATTGACGCCACGGTAAACCTGATTGATATGCGCATAGAGGCCGGTGCCGTGGCGTTTCTTGGCCACGGGTGCATCGTACAGATTAACGATACGTCGCCAGATGTGTGCGTAAAGGGCGTGTTGCTGTGCGACGAAATGCTCAATCAGGCCCTGCGCGGACAGATGCCCTCGGCTTTTGTGGGAAAGAACTTTGCCCTTTGCCGCACCACAACCGATGGGGAGCGCAGTGTGATTGACTCCATCTTGCAGACCATGTGGCGCGTTGTGGTTTGCCAACCCATCAATCGCAATGCTCTGTGTGGCCTTGCCAGCGCAATGTTTGCGGTTTATGACGAGCTTTTCAGTCGCAGTGACGCGGAGAAAGGCGTGGCCTCAACAGGTAGGCGCAACCGGATAATATTCGAAAAGTTCATAGCTCTGGTCAACGAGCAGTGTCGTGAGCACCGCCAGTTGGCCTACTACGCCGACCGACTGTGCCTTACTGAGCGTTATCTGTGCGTGGTGGTGAGCCAGACGAGCGGCACTACCGCAAAGGAATGGATTGACCGGGCTGTGGCAACGGCGGCAAAGGTGATGCTGCGCCACACGGACAAGTCCATAAA
>CAVKVO010000034.1:0-14398 GCA_963659575.1 Prevotella sp. CAG:1031 | reverse complement strand
ACCCAGGGCGTTGCCCTGGGCTATGAGTAGCTGCCCTTTCAGGGCGCAAGAATTGCTGAACAGTTGCAACCCCGCCTTGATAACCGCAAGAACGCGCAGTCAAAAGCCATTGAATCTTCAACTCAAAGCCATTGACCCTTCAATCAAAATTCAAATATTCTTCGCTCCAAACCCATTGCCTTTTTACTCCAAAACCGTCATGTTTTTGGAACAAAATCTTTGGGAATACAGAATAAATCCGTTAACTTTGCCGATGATACCCTAAAACTAAGAACATGAGACAGCTTAAAATCATCAAGTCAATCACCAACAGGGAGAGCGAGTCGCTCGACAAATACCTCCAGGAGATAGGCAAGGAGGAACGTATCACTGTGGAAGAGGAAGTGGAACTCGCACAGAGAATACGCAAGGGTGACCGTAAGGCTCTTGAAAAACTGACGAAAGCTAATCTCAGATTTGTCGTTTCGGTGGCCAAACAATACCAGAACCAGGGACTGAGTTTGCCCGACCTTATCAACGAGGGCAACGTGGGACTGATCAAAGCTGCCGAGAAGTTTGACGAGACCCGCGGCTTCAAGTTCATATCCTATGCCGTGTGGTGGATCAGACAGAGCATCCTGCAGGCCATAGCTGAGCAGAGCCGGATAGTAAGGCTGCCGCTCAACCAGGTGGGTTCGGTGAACAAGATCAACAAGATGGTCAACAAGTTCGAGCAGGAGAACGAACGGAAACCGTCGCTCGACGAGATATCGGAGAGAGTGGACATTCCGCAGGACAAGATTGACGACGCCATGAAGGTGAGCGCGCGCCACGTATCGGTGGACACGCCCTTTGCCGACGGCGACGACAGCAGTCTGCTCGACGTTCTCGTGAACAACGACTCGCCAATGGCCGACAAGAAGCTCGTGGCGGAGTCGCTCCGCACAGAGATAGAAAACGCTCTAAAGGCTCTCAACGAGCGTGAGCGCAACGTTGTGGAGGCGTTTTTCGGCATCAACCAGCCGGAGATGACTCTCGAAGAGATTGGGGTGAAATATGGTCTGACGCGCGAACGCGTAAGGCAGATAAAGGAGAAAGCCATACGCAAGTTGCGCAGCAGCACCAAAAATAAAATGCTCAAGTCCTATTTAGGACAATAAACGGATAACAAACACATCATCAATGAAATCACTAAAGTATGCCGTCTGCGCCGCAATAGCGGCTTTGACCCTCGCCGCAGTAGAGGTTGAAGGCAAGGCGAAGATGGTTCCCAAACTGTATGTATACGGATTTTCCGCGTCGTTCACTGACTCTATCGTCTATTTCACCGACGTTCAGGCTGTGGACAGCGCATGGATGGACACGAAAACGGAGTTTCTGCTCGGTCGGGACAACTATTCGCTGCAACTGAAAAACTATCTCGCGCAGACCATGTCCATGCCCAACAGAACCTGCATCGTAATGTTCGGCAAGAAAAAGAGCAAGGTTGAAAAGGACTATCTGAAGCTGAAAAAGCAGTATACCTCGGCAAAGAGTCGCGCAAAGTATGACGTGCGCAACATCAACTCCACCGACTTCCGCTTCAAGGGCATCGACATGAGCTTCATCATCGAGGCCGACGAGGACACCCAGAAGGCTGAAAAGCCGGCTGCTCCCGACCGCAAGAGACCGGAGAGAGGCGAGATGCCGCCCAACGGTCAGCCCATGCCACCTAACGGACCGCAGATGTAAGCTCATGGAAAGCAACCACTTGTTTCGCGTGGCCGACCACGACATGGTCATCAGGTTCAGTGGCAACCACGCCTATGGCATCAGTCTGCTGCCGTCGCTAAAGCCGTTTGAGGTTGAGGAGGTGTCGGAAAGCGACCTGCTATTCACCCTCACGGTGCACGAAAAACTGCGGCTCGCACAAGACGGTGACCTCGTGAGGAGTTTCGACACGGGCAACGGCGACACCGCTGTATACCGCCTGGGCAACGGAGGCTACCAGTATGTGATAAAAAACCTGCGCGGCGAGAGTTGCTGTCTGTTGCAGACCGACGCCGACTTTGCCCATTGCGACTGTGCCGTGAGGGGCAACCGCTTCATGCAGCAGTTCGGACTGAACAACGCTCTCATGCTCGTGTATGCCTTTGCAGCCAGCAAGAAGTCCACGATTCTTATTCATGCCTCGTGCGTGTCGTGCGGCGGCTACGCCTATCCGTTCATAGCCAAGAGCGGAACGGGCAAGAGCACGCACTCAAACCTGTGGATGAACCACATTGAGGGCACGGAACTGATGAACGACGACAACCCGATTGTACGCTTAAAAGGCAAGGAAGCCATCGTCTACGGGTCGCCCTGGAGCGGCAAAACGCCGTGCTACCGCAACGTGAAGTATCCCTTGGGAGCACTGACGAGGATAGACCGCGCCCCGGAGAACAGCATTGAGCGGTTGGCTCCGGTGCAGGCGTTCGCATCAATCCTGCCGGCTTGCTCGTCGATGAAGTGGGATTCCACCATCTACAACAACCTGCTGGACACCATCACCACCATCGTGGAGACGGTTCCGATATTCACTCTACACTGTCTTCCCGACCGGGAAGCCGCCATACTATGCCACAAGAACATATCAAGACAAGCAAGATAAGTGTGGCCAACGCCCTGCTCATGCCGGAAGTGCTGGCCATTATCGGCGAGGGACACACCGTGACACTGCCGCTAAGGGGCTACAGCATGCGCCCTTTTCTTGAGGACAGGCGCGACAAGGCGCTGCTTTCGGCTGCGGAAAACATTGCCGTGGGCGACGTGGTATTGGCGGAAACGTCACCAAGGAAGTATGTTCTGCACCGACTGATACGGCTCGACGGTGACAAAGCCACACTGCTCGGCGATGGCAACCTGACCTGTGAGCACTGTCTGCGCAGCGACATCAAGGCCAAGGCTCTTGGCTTCTACCGCAAGGGCAGCACCACCATCGACAGTGTAAGCTCGCGCAAGTGGCGCACCTATTCGGCAGTATGGACTCGCCTCTACCCTATCCGCCGCTACCTGCTGTTCATCTACCGACATGTGTTCGTAAGGCATACGAGTGCGAAATGAAGCATTCGCGACGTTTTTCGGTGCAACATAGATATCAGCAACCACTGCGCCCTGAAAGGGCAACTGCTCATAGCCCAGGGCAACGCCCTGGGTATCCAAGAGCGTCAGGTAACTTGCGCCCTGTAAGGGCAGCTGCATGAAACCTCGTACTATTATATATATAATAAGGTATAGTACGACATACAAGAATCCAACGAACTATTTACAACCCATAAAACACCAAATATCATGAAGAAAAAGAAAGGTTTCAACCTGCGAAACGTGTGCGGTGAGAACATCATCGTGGCAGAAGGCATCGAAAATATCGACTTCAGCAAGATTATAAGCATGAACGAAACGGCAGCTTATCTGTGGACTTCCGTTGGCGACAGCGACTTTGACAACGACAAACTTGTGAATCTGCTTATCGCCGAATATGACGTTGACAACGAAACAGCAAGCAAAGACGTAGCCGCAATGACCGAACAGTGGTTGCAAGCCGGCATAATAGAAGGATAAGACAGCACTATCTATGGCCTCAAAAAGGCCGAATCTCAGCAACCCCATGTTCCGCTTATGCTCCACATGGGGTTTGTTCGTTATTGCAAATTCGGCTTCTTGGAGGTTATACGCAGGAAGTTGGCAAAGCCCTAAATACCGACAATTGGTTATTGCCGAAACCGTAGTTATTGCCTAACTTTGCAATCGGTAATTATAAATAGGTAGAAGATGAAGACTCAAAAGATGTATGAAGCCGACGACAAGATGATTTCCATCATCAAGGACAACTACAACGTGCTGCAGTCGCTCGGTTGTTTCGGCATCAATTTTGGCTTTGGCGACAAAACAGTGAGGGAGATTTGCCAGGACAACGGCGTGGACACGTACACGTTTCTGGCTGTGGTCAACTTCACAATCAACGGTTTCTCTGATTTTGACGACGACTCACAGTTGTCTGTGCCCACTCTGATGCACTATCTGGAGGCGAGCCACATGTATTACCTCGACTTCCAGTTGCCCATGATACGCCGTCAGCTGGAAGAAACGGTCAACGAGTCGGAGGGTTTGGGCGGACTTATACTCAAATTCTACGACGAATACTCGCGCGACATAAAGAAACACATGATGTATGAGGAGAAGTCGCTCTTCCCATACGTGGAGGCTCTGCTAGAGGGAAAGGCCGTTGGCGACTACGACATCGAGACTTTCTCGAAACATCACTACCAGACCGACAAGAAACTGACCGAACTGAAAAACGTTATAATAAAGTATATACCCGGCGACAGGCGCAGCAACAACAAGCTTACGTCCACTCTTTACGGTATATACAACCATGAGGAGTGGCTAAGGCTCCACTCGCAGGTGGAAGACAAGATATTCGTGCCCGCAATACGCCGACTGGAGCAACGGTCAAGGCAAGATGCCGTGACAAAAAACATAACCACAATGGTTTTCAAGAACGGACAGGATGGCGGCGACGCACTTTCTGAAAGGGAAAAGGACGTTGTTGTGGCTCTTGTGCAGGGCATGTCAAACAAGGAAATAGCCAACCATCTGTTCATATCCATCAACACTGTCATAACACACCGCCGCAACATCGCACGTAAATTGCAGATACACAGTTCTGCGGGGCTTACTATTTACGCAATAGTGAATGGTTTGGTCGACATTTCCACTGTAAAGCTTTAGGAAAAACTTACTTTTCCGTTAAATTAAAACGATGAAATCCGATGCGCCGTATCGGGTTTTATTGTATCTTTGCAATCGTTTTCCGGCAAGCAAAAACCGGAAAGAAATCACTAAAACTAAAACGCAAAGTTTACTGAAACGGAAAACTTTTGCCGAAAAGAAATCGGAAAAGTTTTCCAAAACGGAAGAGATACGATGGAAATTAAAAGCTTTTCAATCACAAAAAGAGACGGAACTACTGACCGTTTCTCCCTTGACAAAATCATGAATGCCATCATCAAGGCATTCGAGTCGGTTAACGAACCCGCGGATCTTGGATGCTTGTCCAAGATACTCAGCCATCTCGATATCCACGAAGGCATAAAGGTGGAAGACATCCAGAACCAAGTGGAGGAGTCTTTGATGAAGGAAGGCTACTATAAGGTGGCAAAATCGTTCATGCTCTACCGTCAAAGGCACACGGAAGACCGCGAAACGATGGAAAAGCTGCGTTTCCTTTCAGACTACTGTCAGGCTGCCAATGCGGCAACCGGTTCGAAATATGACGCCAACGCCAATGTGGAGCACAAGAACATTGCCACTCTCATCGGCGAGCTGCCCAAATCGAACTTCATACGCCTCAACCGCCGTCTGCTCACCGACCGTATTAAAAAGATGTATGGAAAGGAATTGGCCGACAAGTATATCGACATGCTCAACCGTCACTTCATCTACAAGAACGACGAGACGAGTCTGGCCAACTATTGCGCCTCCATCACGATGTATCCGTGGCTCATCGGCGGCACAGTGTCCATCGGCGGCAACTCTACCGCGCCCACTAACCTCAAGTCTTTCTGCGGCGGATTCGTGAACATGGTGTTCATGGTGTCGAGCATGTTGAGCGGTGCCTGCGCAACTCCGGAGTTCCTTATGTATCTCAACTACTTCATCGGACTGGAATACGGCAAGGAGTATTACAAGGAAGCCGACAAGGTGGTTGACCTGTCGCTCAAGAAGCGCACAATAGACAAGATGATTACCGACTGCTTCGAGCAGATTGTCTACTCCATCAACCAGCCTACTGGTGCACGCAACTACCAGGCTGTGTTCTGGAACATATCCTATTATGACAAACCATACTTCGAGAGCCTCTTCGGCAACTTCTACTTCCCGGACGGCAGTCAGCCCGATTGGGAGAGTCTGTCGTGGTTGCAGAAGCGCTTTATGAAGTGGTTCAACAAGGAGCGCACGAAGACTGTGCTGACCTTCCCGGTTGAAACAATGGCGCTCTTGAGCAAGGACGGCGACGTCATCGACAAGGAATGGGGCGACTTTGCGGCAGAGATGTATTCGGAAGGCCACTCGTTCTTCACCTACATGAGCGACAATGCCGACTCTCTTTCGAGCTGCTGCCGCCTGAGAAACGAGATTCAGGACAACGGTTTCAGCTACACTCTCGGTGCCGGTGGAGTGTCTACGGGTTCAAAGAGTGTGTTGACGGTGAACCTGAACCGGTGCGTTCAATATGCCGTAAACAATAAGTTGGACTACAAAGAGTTTCTCACAGACATCATAGATCTGTGCCACAAGGTGCAGTTGGCATACAACGAAAACCTGAAAGAACTGCTTCACCACGGCATGCTGCCTCTGTTCGATGCCGGATACATCAACATTGCGCGCCAGTATCTGACCATCGGAGTGAACGGACTGGTTGAGGCCGCAGAGTTCATGGGACTCAAGATCAACGACAATCCAGACTACCTGAAGTTCGTACAGGAGGTGTTGGGACTCGTAGAAAAGAAGAACAAGGAGTACAGAACCAAGGATGTGCTGTTCAACTGCGAGATGATTCCTGCCGAAAACGTGGGTGTAAAGCACGCCAAGTGGGACAAAGAGGACGGATACTTCGTGCCGCGCGACTGCTACAACAGCTATTTCTACGCTGTGGAAGACGACTCTCTGAACATCATCGACAAGTTCAAGTTGCACGGAGCGCCCTATATCCAGCACCTCACCGGTGGCTCCGCACTGCACATGAACCTGGAGGAGCATCTTTCCAAGGCGCAATATCGCCAGTTGCTCCGCGTTGCAGCAAAGGAGGGATGCAACTACTTCACGTTCAACATACCCAACACTATCTGCAACGAGTGCGGCTACATCGACAAGCGATATCTCAAGGAATGCCCTCACTGCCACTCAAAGAACGTGGACTACATGACGCGCATCATCGGATACCTCAAGCGTGTGAGCAACTTCTCGGAAGCACGTCAGAAAGAGGCAAGTCGCAGATTCTATTACGCAGAGCAACAATAATAGTCAAGCGGGATGCTAATAGTTATCATGCAGAGCGTTGATAGCTATCATGCAAGACACTGATAGCAATCGTGCAAAATGATAATAGCTATCGCGCAAGACACTAATAGCTATCACGCAGAATACAAACTATTTGTATGCAGAAATACGTAAACACAGCGGTGGTTTTCCAGGAAATACCCGACGAGGTGACGTTGGCAATCAACCTTTCCAACTGTCCCTGCCGGTGTCCTGGCTGCCACAGCCAGTATCTTTGGAGCGACGTTGGCACCCCTCTGACTCCCTTGGCTCTTGACCAACTGGTCAACGACTATGGAGATGAAATCACGTGCGTGTGCTTCATGGGCGGCGACTCCGACCCTAAATACATAGAAACGCTTGCGCAGTATCTGCACAAAGTGCATCCGGAACTGAAAGTGGCGTGGTATAGCGGAAGAACTTGTATCTCTTCCGCAGTAGACAAGACCGAGTTTGACTATATAAAGGTAGGTCCATACATCAAGCACCTTGGCTGTTTGAAGGAGCGAACCACCAACCAGCGTCTCTACAAGCGTGCCTCTGGTGACAGTTTCACGGACATCACTTCCCGCTTTTGGAAGAATTAGCGAACTAAAAGCGACACCATGATATACAGTAAGGGCTTCATCTATATGTTGAATAGATGAAGCCCTTACTGTATTATCATGGTTGCTTTATTACGGCAAAAGTCGTCTAACGTCGTCCACGTTGCGCGTATATACAAGCAGCCTTTACTTCAAGTCGGCAATAAACATATCGATAGCTGACTTTGTAACGTGTTGCATGACTACGATGTGCGACACTTTCTGACCGAAAGCTTCGCCGCACGCCAAGTTGTACTTTGCCACAACTGCGTCAGAAGGACGTTTGAAGAGCACGGTGTTGCTGTATTGGTTTTGCCAACACGGCCAATGTATGCTTTCCAGGCGCGACTTCAGATACTGGGTGTTCTCCATTATCTGCGCAGCCTGCCTTGTCCAGCCTTCATCGCCAACGGTTTGTATGAGCCACCAAAACTTTATCGGTTCTACACCCGAACGCGAGCAGTTGATCATCCGCATGTTGGCGTTGAGATAGGGAACGTCAAACGTAGTCTGGTTGTCGTAAACATCTCGCGAAGTGATGAACAATCCGCACGGACTGTCTATGCCGAAGAACTTGTGACCGCTGATGCTGATGGACTCAAACGCAGTTTCCTTGCGGTTCACCATGTCCCTATGGGCGGTGAAGGGGAGATAGCCACCGAAGAGAGCGGCGTCCACGTGACGGTATATGGCCATGTCACTGTGCCTTGCAAGCACCTTGTTTAGTGCCTTTTGGTCGTCAATGGCTCCCTTGAGCGTCGACCCCATGGCGTAAATCACCAGACATGGACGTGTCGTGTCGAGCGCTTTCTCCAACGAGTCGGGAATCATGCGTCCCATTTCATCGCTCTTCACCAGTCGCACATCCAGGTGTTGCAAGTCGCAGAGGCGATAGTTACTGTAGTGAGCCTCATCCGATACGTACACTATGGGCATCTTGCCCGTCTTCTTCTTTAGGTAGTTCACACCGAAATAGATGCCGTGGTTGTTGCCGTCGGTGCCGCTCATGGTGACCAGTCCCCACAGATTGCTCTTGTCAAAGCCGTATTTCGGCCCGAAATACTCAATCACCTCGCGCTCAAAGTCGAGCGACGAAAGCGTGTGGTCGCCCAAGGAAAACGGGTCACCGGCATTGTTGATGATCATCTCTTCCATGTTGTTGGCAGTATACCACTTGTAGAACTCCTGCAGTTTGATGTCGTTGTTGCCGGGATAACCCAGCGACATCTTGTTTCTGCCGATGCAGTCGGCCGCCCACTTGTCCAGTTTCTCAAAGCCAGACGTTGCCGTTAACTGGGCATAAGACCTCACATGACATGACAATGCCAGCGTGAGTGCAGTCAATAATACTTTTACTTTCATCCTTTTGTCAATTTCCTATTGTTGCTTTTTGTATGTATGTCATTTCCCCGTAGCAGACACATTGGCCATGAAAGAAAGACATGCTATCTGCTAATGCTAAGTTACAGAACCACTATTGCTGCACCACTCCTCAAAAGACGATGTCTTCCGGCTTGATTCTGTCAGCCTCGGTGATTGGTCTAATCACTTTGCACGGCACGCCACCAGCCACAACACCTGCAGGAATGTCCTTGGTTACAACCGCTCCGGCGGCAATGACCGAGCCGTCACCGATGGTTACGCCGCCGATTACCGTCACATTTGCTCCCAACCACACACCGTTTCCTATATGGATAGGCTTGCTCTGAGTGAGCGGTTCCGTGCGCCGTTGTTCCGGGTTCATGGGATGTCCGGGGCAAGCAAAGACGCACTTCGGCCCGATGAACACATCCTTACCTATATATATAGGTGACGTATCGAGAAACACGCAGTCGAAGTTGACGAACGTGAAGTGCCCGCCTGCGAAGTGAGTGTTGATGCCATAGTCGAAGTGAATGTGCTGCATAATCGCCACCTTGTCGCTCCATGTACCCAACAGTTCCCTTAGTGTTGCGGCCAAAGCCTCATCGTCCGACGGATTGGTTGTGTTATACTTCCAGCACAACTGCCTCGCCTTCTTCTGTATGTCCTGCGGAATACGCATCACATTGCCTGTGTATGGAGCGTCGGCAGTTACAATACCGCGCACCTTTTCTGTTTCTGTATCAGTTGTCATACTATTCCTGTTCTTCCAATATCTGCTTGTAACGCTTTGCCTGTTCTTCTGAAAAACAGCAGAACGTGACCTCGCCTTGGTATTTTCCTTCGAGGAGATAATCCTTAACCACCTGAACAGCTATCTCCGCCGCTCTATCTTTCGGGAACCGGTAGATGCCGGTACTGATGCAAGGGAAAGCAATGGTCTTGATATCATTCTCTGAAGCCAGGTCAAGGGCAGTGCGATAGCACGACGCCAACAGTGCATCTTCGTTGTGCTCACCGCCATGCCATACTGGTCCAACGGTATGTATAATCTTGCTGCAAGGCAGGTTATAACCTTTCGTTATCTTGCTCTGACCTGTCTTGCACCCGTTCAGAGTTCGGCACTCTTCGAGCAGTTCTGGTCCGGCAGCCCTGTGTATGGCACCATCAACACCACCGCCACCAAGGAGACTTGTGTTGGCGGCATTCACTATTGCATCTACACGCAGTCGGGTAATGTCGCCGACTACCACTTTAATAGGATTTTCCATTTTCATCATAAAGTTATTTTCTTGCCATTCATAATCGTGATCATCACAACAGATGTCGTAATAACGTTCAAACGTAACATCATATTTTCGTATATCATAAGAGTATTTGAACATGGGCGATTCGTAGTCAGTCTCCAAACTGACTGGATGCATCTGCTCGTCCAGTCCTATAGGTTGGTGCATCGCCGCAGTCCATTCCTCATCAAGAGAGTGGCCATGGACAGCATCTGTCATGCCTATTGTGAAGTCAACATAAGCAAATTCGGACAACTGTATGCCCTGGATGCGGCTAAGGTCGTCTATATGTTCAAACGGATAGCCATGCTTTTTGCCCAACACATAGGCTCCATGAGGTATCTTCACGAGTTGTATTTGAGTCTTTCCTGCGAAATGAAGTACATCTGTCACCACGAAGTAAGAATTGCGGTGGATGATGTTTTCCTTGAAGGGAAACGGATTGGGCAAATGTATGTCCTGCACCTTCAGGAATCCATCTATGGAGAACAGTTGTGTCGCCACAATCATAAAGCGCACCCTGTGGACTGGTCGCCTCAACTTACCTGTCGCCTCCATGAAGTCACCGGCACGTATCACCTGTCCCACCTTGTAACATTCGTCAACATCAAACTCCGCGTCAGTGTCGCGATAGAACACTTGGAAGAGATTGCCAGAGCCGTGTCCTTCTTCGATATATTTCTGCAAGCATATCTCAAACTTTTCTTTATTGAACAACCTCAAACGTTTTTCCGCAATCAGTACAGGTACATATGCGTTGCGCACTACATATTCGGGAATATCGTTGTCCTTTTCCCTTCCCGAAATATAGTTCAACCCGTACAGTGGCTTTACCGCTCTGGCCTTGTCGTATATCTTTCGCGTACCGTCGGGATAGAGCAAGTAGCACACATCGCCGCCATTGATGTCCTCGGCATACCAACAGTCTTTCTCTTTGTAATCGTTCCAGTGGATGCAGGAATATTCCATCGGAAACAGCCACGTGCCGTCACTTCGCAAGATGCCATGACGATAAAGCGGCTGTCCACTGTTGGGAATGATTATCTCCTCGCCGTTCTCATCCAGTTCCTTCTTCTGGCAGACAGTAACGCCATCCTCAAAATGCAACGGACTGTCGAACCAATCGTCAACAATAGGTGTGCCGTCATAGTGTGCCGCACAGTAGAACCAACGTGTCCCAACAGTCTTCCATGTGGAATAGATGCCATTGCGGAGCACAGGGTCAAGGCCTTCGTATGCAAAATCGTTCACGCGGTTCAGTTCCTCATCGATGAATATCCAAGGACCTTCCCAAGTCTTTGCCGGAGCTATCCCCCTATGAAACACCCTCACAATCTGGAAACGTTTCTTCTTGCCCGCACTCGTCTGGTTGTGGAACGGAGAGAACTGTCCGTCTTCAAGCAACCAACCCTTCACGCCGTCTGCGTCAATGGCGAAATAACCGTTCTTGCGGTGAGCGTTGATTTGAGTGAAGGTAAATTCGGTCATGGCATTTCCCTTCACATCAACAAGTCCCCATCCGTCACCCTTACGTGCCCGTGCCGTTCCTCCCCAAAACACACCGAGATGGGTCAAGCCCTTTGAAAGAGGAATAGCCTTCTTGCCCTTGACGGTGATGGTACTGTATACTCCGTCTTTAATCAAACGGATATAGCCGTCGTCATCGTAGTCGAGTATTTCGTCATACTCACACGGCACGACCTTCTTGCCTTTGGAGTCTTCCAGTCCATAAAGCCCGTCTTCGATGACGATTACAAATCCCGACTTGTTCATAACGCTATTTCTCTCCGTCAACCAAATACCAAACCACGGTCACTGAATCGGACGCAGCCAAATCATCGGGCGTGATGTCGAGTGAAGATGCTTCGCAACACATAGCCTCATCGCAATCATGGATGTTGCGCGCCTGGGAGTATACATGCAGTTCATTGACAGAATAGTCGATATGGTTTACCGCACCGAGCTTGCATCCGCTTGCCTTTGCCATGATGGTAGCCTTTTCCTTGGCATCCCTCACAGCGCGCTCCAACATCTCCAACTGGGCAGGACGCGGATCTCTTACTGTATAACCGATGTTTATTTCCGCCTGTTTCAGCTTGCTGCCAATCAGACGAACAAGACTGTTGAGCAACACGTTGTCCATGCCCAAGTCTATCTTGACATAGTGTCTCAATTCAAAACCGAGGAATGTTTCACCGACATAATGATTGTTTCTGTCATAGTTGTTCTTCGACTTCTTGCTTATGTCCAGGCTCTTCGTCTTGGGCAATGTTGCGTCGAGCTTCAACTCCTTCATTATCTCCGTCAGTTTATCTGTATCGCCCTTGGCTTGCTTGTATGCCTCCTCGTAAGAGTCATGAATACTCACCAGTGACAGTTCTACACGTGTCACATCCGGCACCACGTGTATGGTGCCACTCCCTGTCACTCTAATCAGATTCTCTTCCATAGACTTGTCGTTTTTATAGATTTAAGTAATTTTTACTTCCCATCCATCAATAGTTCCTGTCTTCGATGAGAAGTTACAACCTATCTGATAAAGGGTCCTGCTGTCAGAAGCGTATTCCCTCGCATATCCCATTCGCTCGATTTGGGCGAGAGCTTCCTGTGCCGTACCGTCACGCTTGAACTCGAAGACATAGATATACTTTGGAGTCTCCACTACGCAGTCTACCCTTCCCTCGCTCTGCTCCTTCTCTATATAAACGGTGAAGCAACTAATCATCCTCAACACGAGATAGAAAGTGTATTGGAAATATCGCTCTTTCTCTCGCTCGTCATCCTTCCTGCGCTGACTATACGGGATGCTGGCAAAGAATGAAGTGAGCAGTGTCTCCAACATGCCACAGTCGCCTTTTTGCATTGCCTCTACCACTTGCATACCCCAAGAAGTTGGCGACTCCTTTATTTGCAAATAGTTTGTGGCCAACATTGCGACGAACCCACGCTTCACCTCGTCGTTAGGGAAATCCAAAAGGTAGGAGTCCATATCCATGTTCCAATCCTTGATGGTGAGATAGCCACTCTGATAAATCATCGGCAGGGGAGCTTCCACATCGGCACGGTAATCCACAAAGGACTCCCTTAGATAATATTTTCCCGTCAGTTCATTCATGTTCTCTCTGCAATGCGACAGCAGGCGAACCAAGTAAGTCGGCGTTCCAGTAGCAAACCAGAAGTCACTCATGAGCTTTTTGCTCATTGCGTTCAAGATGCTGAAAGGATTGTAGATGTCGAGCATGTTCGGACTAAAGTGATAGCCGTCGTACTTGCGCTTCAACTTGCATTTCATCTCGTCCTCCGAAACCTTATATCTCACAGCCATCGCATTGATTGGCTCTTCAAAAGTAGAATACAGTTCCTCCTCAGTGATACCGCACAGAGCCTCATACCGTTCGTCCAAGCTGATATCGTCAGGCTGGTTGAAGCCGCTGAACACACTCACTTGCGAGAACTTGGTGACACCAGTGAGAAGAACAAACTGCAAGTCAGCATCGGCTTCCTTGAACACGGAATAAAAACCCCTGAGAATATTGCGGTTGTAATCCTCCAAGGACATCTTTCCATATTCGTTTTGGACTGAAATGTCCATATCCATCACATCCAATAAAGGCTTGTCGTATTCATCTATGAGCACCACTGCTCTCAGTCCAGTCTTGACATGCGCGTTCCTTAATACAGACTTAAAGCGACTGGTCAGCGTCATTGCCAACGGATCACGACCATAAGCAAGTTCGGCACGAGCGACAAATTCCTCCAACACCTTGTCCAAGGTATAAGGCTCTACGAAATTCTGACCGCCAAAGGAGAGATGGAACACTGGATACTGTTTCCATTCCGTCTCCAACTTATCGATGGCAAGTCCCTTGAACAGTTCCTTATTCCCTTCGAAATAGCATTTGAGGGTAGATACGAGCAATGATTTTCCGAATCGCCGAGGACGACTCAGAAAGTAGACTTTGCCATTAGTCACCAAGTCATAGACCAATGCCGTTTTATCGACATACACATAACCGTCCGTTATGATGTGCTCGAAGCTCTGTATTCCTATGGGATATTTCATGCTGCCTGCTTTAAGTTTCTGCACAAAGTTACGATTTCATTCTGATACCACCAAAATTGAGCGAT
>CAVKVO010000033.1:0-14582 GCA_963659575.1 Prevotella sp. CAG:1031 | reverse complement strand
AAAGCTTGAGGATATTTTTGGAGGCGAAGCATTTGGAAAAAGGAATACGAACCTCTCTTGAAAATTTCGGGGCGTATGATGACATTCTGGTTTATCCTTTGTATGGCATAGGAAATGTTGTATAAGCGACGAAAAAAAATAACTTGGTACGATTTTGATGACGTACCAAGTTATTTTTTACCGTTACTAAAGTTTTTGTTATATGCTACCGCAAGGTGAAAGCCCTTGTTCAAATAGCGTTTTATCGCTGTTCGAACAAGGTTTTACTATCACTCAAACAAGATTTTACTCCTGTTCAAACGAGATTTTATTCCAGTCCGAAGAGGGTTTTAAGGCCGCCGTCAACGCCGGAGAAGCCCATGAAAGCGAGGCTCAACAGGCTGGCTGTGACGAGCACGATGGCCATGCCGCGCATTCCCTTAGGCACATTGGAAAAGGCCAACTGCTCGCGCAAGCCCGCAAACACGATGAGGGCGAGACCGAAACCGAGGGCTGTGGAGAAGGCGTAGACAATGCTCTGGAGTATGTTGTAGTCCTTTTGTATCACGAGAATGGCCACACCGAGCACGGCGCAGTTGGTGGTGATGAGCGGAAGGAATATACCCAAGGCCTGATACAGTGCAGGTGACACCTTCTTCATGATGATTTCGACCATCTGAACGAGTGCCGCGATGACGAGGATGAACGCTATGGTCTGCAAATACTGCAAGCCGAAGGGATCGAGCACAAGCTTCTGCACTATATAGGTGACTATGGTGGAAAGCGTGAGCACAAAGGCTACGGCAGCTCCCATGCCCAGTGCGGTGCTGATTTTCTTTGAGACACCGAGGAAAGGGCATATCCCAAGAAACTGGGACAGCACGATATTGTTGACGAATATGGCCGATATGAATATCAATAAGTATTCCATAAGACTATGCGTTCTTTAGTTTGTTGACAATAGCTATAAGGTATCCGAGTGTGAGGAACGCTCCCGGAGGAAGCACAAAGAGCAGTATGTTGCACGTTTCGGGCAGAAGGACGAAGCCGAACACCGAACCGGAACCGAGCAACTCGCGCACTGCGCCAAGCAAAACGAGAGCCACGGTGAAGCCCAAGCCTATGCCGAGACCGTCGAACAGGCTCTGCACGGGTCCGTTCTTGCAGGCAAACGCCTCAGCGCGGCCAAGTATGATACAGTTTACCACAATCAGAGGTATGTAAAGTCCCAAGGCGTCGTATATAGACGGTACGAACGCCTGCATACACATCTGCAATATGGTGACGAACGAGGCTATCACCACCACGAAAACAGGTATGCGCACCATGTCGGGCGTGAGGTTCTTGATGAGGGATATGGCTATGTTGGAACAAATGAGCACGAACATCGTGGCCAAACCCATCGACATTCCGTTGATGGCCGACGTGGTGGTGGCCAGCGTCGGACACATTCCAAGGAGAAGAACAAAGGTGGGGTTCTCCTTGATGATGCCGTTAAGCAATATTTTTATGTAGTTCATATAATGTTTCTTTTACACAATTAAACACCAGTAGTATCATTCCGCGTCGCTGTGATGCGCAGTCGCTCCGCTCTGGCCGTCGGTTTCGTCGCCCAAATAGGCGGAGTAAGCCTGGTTGACAGCCTTGAGGAAGGCACGCGAAGTGATGGTTGAGGCGGTGATAGCGTCGATGTCGCCACCGTCCTTGCTCACGGTTAGAGGTTTGTCTGAGGACATCTGCTTGCCTACGATACAACCCTTACCGTCTTTCTGAAACCACTTGTCGGCCTTTGCGCCCAGTCCCGGAGTCTCGGCAGTCTGCAATATGGTGTAGCCAAGCACCTGTCCGTCGGTGCCGAAACCCACGAGTACCTTGAGGTCACCGCCGAAACCGCCAACAGTACTCTCCACGGCAGCACCGAGAGGTTGACCGGAAGCGTCTGTGGTCTTATGCACTACGAAAGCGAAGTCCTTGCCTCCGATGTTCTTGTTCACCGAGTCGCTCGCCACAACCTTGAGGTCGTCCACTCCCATAACGTTCTTTATACCGTTGGCAAGCGTCAGTTGGGCTTGCTCCTCTATAGGTCCTTTGGTCACCTGATTGCACCATGCGAGTATGCCGCCGGTGATTACTGCCACGGCAACCAGCACGATGACCATGTTTGAAAACGATGATTCTAACTTCTTCATTTCTTTACCACCTCCCCAAAACGTTTAGGTTTTACGTAAGTATTGATGAGCGGAGTGAAGGCATTCATTATGAGAATGGCAAACGACATGCCTTCGGGATAGCTTCCCCAGTTGCGTATCACAATGGTAAGCACTCCGATGCCCACACCATATATTATCTGTCCCTTGGCGCACATGGGCGATGTCACATAGTCGGTGGCCATGAAAATGGCGCCAAGCATCAGTCCGCCGCTGAAAAGCACGGCAAGGGGCGATGCATACACGGGATTGGCCAGATGCAACAGGCCGCTGAACACAAACACTGTGGCAAAGATGCTCACTGGAATGTGCCATGTGATGATGCGTTTCCACAACATATAGGCGAAGCCAACCAGCAACGCCAGGGCGCAAACCTCACCGATGGTGCCCACGCCGCCGGCCATATCGTTGCCGAGAATCATGTGGAGCGAGTCGGGAAGCTGTTCGAGCAGACTTGCGTCGCCTTGCTTTATGGCCGTTTTCATCACGCTCAAGGGTGTGGCACCCGTCTCCGCATCAAGATAACTGGTAAGTTGACCGACCTTAGGCCACGAGGTCATCTGCGCCGGAAAGCTCACCAAAAGGAAGCAACGACCCACGAGAGCGGGGTTGAACAGGTTGCTGCCCAGTCCGCCGAAGGTCATCTTGGCCACGCCGATGGCCACCAGCGCACCTATAATCACTATCCATACGGGCAGATTGGACGGCAGATTGAAGCCGAGAAGCAAGCCCGTGAGTATGGCGGAACCGTCGCTAACGGTGCAAGACGAGTTCTTTAGCAGATATTTGTTTATGGCCCACTCAAACACCACGCACGCCGCTACACTCGTGGCGCACACGATGGCCGAGCCAAGGCCGAAGTAGAGGAACGAAACGAGCAGTGCCGGCACGAGCGCGACAACCACTCCATACATATTGCGCTCCACGCTGTCAGTCCCATGTGCATGAGGTGACAATGAAACTATTAGTTTTCCCATTTCTTTCTTGATTTACTTTTTGGCGTTGCGGGCTTTGATGATGCCCATTACTGTTGACTTTCCGAGCCTGATATTGTCGAGTATCGGACGGTGAGAGGGGCATGTGAACTGGCAGGAGCCGCACTCTATGCACGAAGTGATGTCCTCTGCCTCCACCTTTTCCCACAGATGGTGGGCTGAAGCGGTGGCGAGCAGGAACGGTTCGAGTCCCATGGGACACACGCCGACGCACTTTGCGCAGCGGATGCAGGGCTGAACCGGTTTGCGGCGAGCCTCGTCCTCACCGATAATCGTAACGCTGTTGGTGCCTTTGCACACCGGCACGTCCACCGTGGTCAGTGCCTTTCCCATCATAGGTCCTCCTGCGAGCAACTTGTTGTCGCCCTCGGGCATACCGCCGCACTGCGCTATAAGGTCGCCCATCGGCGTTCCCATGCGCACAAGGAAGTTGCCGGGATTCTGCAAATGCTTGCCTGTAACGGTGGTGTAGCGTTCAAACAGAGGCTTACGCTTCATCACAGCCTGATAAACGGCGAAGGCTGTGCCGACGTTCTGCACTATTGCGCCCACGTTGACAGGTATGGCAGGAGGCGCAGGCACCTGACGACGTATCACCGCATCGACCAATTGTTTCTCACCGCCCTGCGGATAGCGTTGCTTCAACGGCACTACTTCAATCTCCTTATTGCCAGCCAGTTTCTCTTCAAACAGCTCTATGGCCTTCGGCTTGTTGGTTTCGATGCCTATATATCCACGGTTTACCTTGGCAGCCTTCATCAACAGCTTCACTCCAACGATTATTTCGTCGGCGTGTTCCATCATCAGACGGTAGTCGGAAGTGATGTAAGGTTCGCACTCCACACCGTTTATTATCACGCACTCGGCCTTTGCCGTAGGCGGCGGACACAGTTTGATGAACGTGGGGAAGCCTGCGCCGCCCATACCAGTGACTCCGGCAACCTTTATGCGCTCCACTATCTCCTCAGGAGTAAGCTCGGCGTGAGCCTCAAGTGTTTCCAATGCGTCAGAGCGATCGATGCTTTCTTCCCACTCGTCGCCCTCTACCTTTATTATAATGGCTGGCTTGGCATAGCCCGAAGCGTCAACCACATTGTCTATCTTGGCCACTGTGCCCGACACCGACGAGTATATCGGGGCGGAAACGAAGCCTCCGGCCTCGGCAATCAGTGTGCCCACCTTAACCTTGTCGCCCTTCTTGACCACAGGTTTGGCCGGTGCACCGATGTGCTGCGACAGAGGGAAGCATGCCTGTTTGGGCAGTTCGGCAACCTTGGTGGCCACTTCGGCTGTCAGTTTGTTCTCTTCCGGGTGTATACCACCTATTCTAAATGTTCTTATCTTCATGGCATTACGACTGCGTTTCGTTCATTACTGGTTTTGCTTCGCCGTCATTGGCAGCCTCCGGTTTGGGTTTCGGGGCTGGGAAATTTACCGCCACGATGGCGTGGGTAGGACAAACGGCCACACACTTGCGGCAAAGACGGCACTTGGTATAGTCGATATACGACAGGTTGCCCTCCACTGTGATTGCACCAAACGGACATTCCTTTTCGCACTTTCCGCAACCTATGCAAGCTGCTTTGCACGCTTTCATCGCTGCAGGGCCCTTGTCCTTGTTGCGGCAACTTACGTAGACGCGACGTCCCTTGACGCCTTTCTTGCGCAGTTCGATGAGATTGCGCGGACAAGCTTTTACACAAGCACCGCACGATGTACAGATGTCCTCGTTCACCTCGGCAATCTTTGTGTCGGGATTGATGCTTATGGCACCGAAGGCACAGGCTTTAACGCAGTCGCCGCAGCCCAGACAGCCGTAGCCGCAGGCCGTTTCGCCGGTTCCGCAAGCGTTCATGGCAGTACACGTGCGCAAGCCTGAATACTCCGCAATGCGCGGACGGTTTTCACAAGTGCCGTTGCAGCGCACCACGGCAACCATTGGTTCGGCATTGGCAATGGCCATACCGAGCAGGTCGGCCACCTTGCCCATGGTTTCCTGTCCGCCAACGGGGCAGAACAACCCGTCGATACTGCCTGCGTCGGCACCCTTCACAAGGGCGTCGGCAAGGCCGGAACAGCCGGGGAAACCGCATCCTCCGCAGTTGGCCTGAGGCAACAACGCCGCCGTCTGGCCTATGCGAGGATCTTCTTTCACGGCGAATTTCTTGGAGCAAACATACAATACGGCGGCCGAAACCAGACCTATTGCACCAAGCACAATCACCGCAATAACAATGAAATTCATAATAGTATTTTAGTTTTAAGTGATTATTCCTTGCCGTCAATGGCAAACACGACGCTGCGCCCTACCCTGTCTCTTAGGCAGTAGAGCAACAGATAGTATGGCAGGAGCGACAGTATGGCCACGCCACCGCTCAACACATCGTTGCCGGTTGAGGTATACATGGCTGCCAACACGCCAACCAGCACCACGAAGGGCACTCCGAAACTGAGCAGCAGAGCCTTGGCCACAACCGACTGTGAGGCCGAAACGGACACCTGGTCGCCAACTTTGAGGTCGCAGGCGGCCGAAGTCCTGACGTCAACATACTTGGTTTTGCTCTCCGAAGCGTTGCAATGGCCGGAAATCTTGCACGACGCACAAGCTGAGGTCTGCACTATGCGCACCCTCACTCCGGTCTTGGTCACTGCCTCGACAACGCCTGAATGTCTAACCCTGCCTGTCATGTTATTCATTATGGTTGACCTACTTATTTGCAAACCACACTTTACAACCGCAAAGTTAACACTATATCCCGAACGGAACAATAAAAGGTTCGGCTATTTCAGCAAAACGCCCGTAATCGTTTGCGAAGAAAGCGACAAAAAGCAGACGGAATGGCAAGCCAAAAGGCTACAACGGAGATATGCGAAAAAGCGTTGAAACCTAAGAAAAATGCGCCTCAAGACGCACTTATTGCAGTTTTGCGCCTGCATGCATCGTACAAAAGCGTTCGCCTTCGCGAAAACCTTCTTCATAGAGAGCTTCCAGTTTGGCCACGTCTTTCTCCATGCGGCCCACCTCAACCGGGCGTTGCGGACGTATGCAATAGATGCTTCCCTCGTCCTCCATGCGCTCCACGAGTTCCAGTTGGCGGTTGTATGCCTCTATGCGGTGGCTGAGCGCGACACGCAGACGGGGATATTTGCGATAGACAAACGACGGTATGCGGCGGTCGCGCCCGGTGTTGCGATAGCCCCGGTTGCGCGTAAGCACCACCACACAGCGGTCATGTCCTGTGGCAAAAGCTCGCTCCACGGGTATGCTGTCCACTATTCCGCCATCGAGACAGGGCTTTCCGTCAACGGTCACTATGCGACTCACATATGGCAGACTGCTGCTTGCGCGGGCTATGTCGATGAGTCGCTGGCGGTCGCCACTGTGTTCCGAGAGATATTCGGCACGTCCGGTGAGACAGTTGGTCACAACCATCTCATATACTGCGTTGGTGTTGAAATAGGTGTCGTAGTCGTAGGGAATCAACTCGTTGGGAAAACGGTCGTAGAGCAGCTCCGGGTCGAATATGCAGCCTTGGGTAACGAGGTGGCGCACGCCGATATAGTCGTATTTCACAAGCATATCGATGTTGGACATCCTCGCCCTGCGCGGCTGATCACTCATATAGGAGAGTCCGTTGCACGCTCCTGCCGACACTGCCACGACGTAGCGGAACTTCACACCATACTTCATAAAGGCGTCGAGCACGCCACTGGTGAACACTCCGCGCATACCTCCGCCTTCAAGCACCAATGCGGTGGAACCTGTGAAAAAGCGTTTCGAAGCCGATAAATCTGCCGTTTTTGTGTTTTCGTCTGTCAACATCTTGCCCTGAAAATCTATATCCTTCATGCAAGGCGGTACACCTTATTATATATAATAGGGCTACCTCCGAATGCAAAATTAAGCATAAACTTTCAAAGAGCGGTTGCCTTGGTGTTAATTTTTTTGGTCTTTTTCAACAGCGTCTGTACAGGCGGTTTTCGTAACTAGGCCACTTACGCACCGTAACTAGGCCACTTTTGATGCGTAACTGGGCCACTTACGCATCAAAAGTGGCCCAGTTTTTGTGGACAAGTGGCGCAGTTGTTGCGGCGAAGGCGTAACTCTCTACCTTTCAAGCACTTGTGTTATGGCGCAACAATGGCCTCGCCGACTGAAGAAAAATGTCTGTTTCTTTTTGCGTTTTTCTCGTTTTTTCTCAATTTTATTGTATCTTTGCATAACAATAAACTATATTCGGAATACTGAAAACAAACTATATCGCCATCCATTTGGCTCTATTTTTGCACCGAAACACAGCATAACCACAATGAACAACATACGCAATTTCTGTATAATAGCGCACATTGACCACGGAAAATCGACGCTGGCCGACCGGCTACTTGAGTACACCAAGACCATAAAAGTGACCGAGGGACAGATGCTCGACGACATGGATCTGGAGCGTGAGCGCGGCATCACCATCAAAAGCCACGCCATACAGATGGAATACTCGCACGGTGGACAGCAATATGTTCTTAATCTGATAGATACTCCGGGTCACGTGGACTTCTCTTACGAGGTATCGCGAAGCATCGCGGCGTGCGAAGGAGCACTGCTGGTGGTCGATGCCACGCAGGGAGTTCAGGCTCAAACCATATCAAACCTGTACATGGCCATCGACCAGAACCTGGAGATTATCCCCGTAATCAACAAGATTGATATGCCTAGCGCCATGCCCGACGAGGTGGAAGACGAGATTGTGGAACTGATAGGTTGCGACCGCAAGGACATCATCCGCGCCAGCGGCAAGACGGGCGAGGGCGTGGAAGACATACTGAACGCCGTGGTGGAGCGTGTGCCCCATCCCTCTGGCGATGAAAAGGCTCCGCTTCAGGCTCTGATTTTCGACTCGGTGTTCAACTCGTTCCGGGGCATCATCGCCTACTTCAAGATAGAAAACGGCAGCATAGCCAAGGGCGACAAGGTGAAGTTCTTCAACACCGGCATGGAATATGTGGCCGACGAAGTGGGCGTGTTGCGCATGGACATGATACCTCGCAACAAGCTTTCCACTGGCGATGTGGGCTATATAATAAGCGGTATAAAGGACAGTACGGAGGTGAAGGTGGGCGACACCATCACCCACACGGCACGTCCGTGCGAAAAAGCCATCGAGGGTTTCCAGGAAGTGAAGCCGATGGTGTTCGCAGGTGTATATCCTATCGACCCTGCGGAGTATGAAAACCTTCGCGCATCACTGGAAAAACTGCGGTTGAACGATGCCGCACTGACGTTCACGCCCGAGTCTTCGGTGGCATTGGGCTTCGGTTTCAGGTGCGGTTTCCTCGGTTTGCTCCACATGGAGATTGTTCAGGAGCGATTGGACCGTGAGTTCAACATGGACGTGATAACCACTGTGCCCAACGTGTCGTACATGTGCTACGACAAACAGGGCGGCAAAAAGGAGGTACACAACCCTTCGGGACTGCCCGAACTGACGCTTATCGACCATATTGAGGAGCCTTACATCCGGGCAAGCATCATCACAGCTGCTGAATACATAGGTCCTATCATGACGCTGTGCCTTGACAAGCGTGGCGAACTGATTGACCAGCAGTATGTAAGCGGCAATCGAGTGGAGCTACGCTTCATGTTGCCGCTCGGAGAGATAGTCATTGACTTCTACGACAAGCTGAAAAGCATATCCAAAGGCTACGCCTCGTTTGACTATCACGTAGATTGCTTCCGTCCGTCAAAGCTCGTGAAGCTCGACATATTGCTCAACGGCGAACCTGTGGACGCGCTTTCCACACTGACACACCAGGACAACGCGGTGACATTCGGCCGCAGGATGTGCGAAAAGCTGAAGGAACTGATACCCAGACAACAGTTTGACATAGCCATTCAAGCTGCCATCGGAGCAAAAATCGTAGCGAGGGAAACCATAAAGTGCGTGCGCAAGGACGTAACTGCCAAGTGCTACGGTGGTGACGTGAGCCGTAAGCGCAAGCTACTGGAGAAGCAGAAGAAGGGAAAGAAGCGAATGAAGCAGATAGGCAATGTGGAAGTGCCGCAAAAGGCGTTCCTCGCCGTGCTGAAACTCGACTGATGCACAACTGGAAACATCGAAAATCTACTACGGAAACATCATAGATACACTACGGAAACATTGGGGTTTTACTACGGAAACGTTTAAGTTTACTACGGAAACATCAGTGTTTTGCCTACGGTAATATCGGACTTCACTACGGTAACATTTAGCTTTACGACAAAAGAACTGGGGATTTCATAACGGAAAGGAGATCGAATAATGATTAACACCACAGGACAGACAACGCGCGACGTGGCGCGGGAGTTGGCTCGCAGGTACAGTACCATGACCCACGACGAGCTTGACGAACTGGAAAGCGTGCTCATACCAAGAAAGTACCAACGGGGTGAGATCATTCTCCCTAAGGGTGAGGTGTCGAAAGACATCTACTGGATTGCGAAAGGACTTGTCCGGCTGTTCTATGAGAAGAACGGAAAGGAGCTTACTGAGCACTTGGCGGTGGAAAACAGCATCATCATGAGCATCGAAAGTCTGTTCCGGGAGAAGCCAACCCACCTGCAAATCATGGCTGTGGAGCCTACTTTGCTATACGCAATGCCGCGTCTGCAACTGGAACGCAAGGCCATACGAAGCGTAAACATACAGATGCTCTACCGTAAGATACTCGAAGAGTCACTCATACACAGCCAGGTGCATGCCGACATGATGCGCTTTGAGTCAGCCAAGAGCCGCTACGAACGATTTATGAAGCTGCATCCGCAGGTGGTTCTCCGCGCTCCGTTGGTCTATGTGGCCAGTTTCCTGCAAATGACTCCCGAAACTTTGAGTCGTGTGCGCGCCGCTTCCCTCTCCGATGGGGAATAAATATGTATAGGAAACGGCATCAGCATATAAAAAGAAAGCCGTGTGATTGTGGCAACTCTACTGGTTGCACTGACAATCACACGGCTTTTTCGTTGTTTATTGTTTGACTCAAGATTCGTTATCGAACAACTTTCCACGCACAACGCAGAAACCTCTGACACGACACTGAGTCATTTTGCTTATTCAGACTTCATGCTTAACCTCTTCAAGCTTCGCATTTACCTTACTCAGGTTTTACACTTACCTTACTCAGGCTTCATGTTTGTATAGACGTTCTGCACGTCATCGTCGTCTTCAAGCAGGTCTACCATCTTGTCAATGGTCTCTCTCTGCTCGGCAGTGACCTCTTTAAGGTCGTTGGGGATGCGGGTAAACTCTGCTCCAGTTACCTCCAAGCCCATGCCTTCGAGGTGCTTCTGAATATCGCTGAAGCTGGTTGGCTCACCGTAGATGGTGATTTCGCCCGTCTCTTCGTCCTCATCGTAGTCCTCGTCTACACCGTAGTCGATGAATTCCAGTATCAAATCGTCCATGTCGAGGCCGTCCTTCTTCTTGAAAGTGAACACGCACTTGTGGTCAAACAGGAACGAAAGCGAACCCTGAGTGCCGAGATTGCCGCTGAACTTGTTGAACACGGCACGTACATTTGCCACGGTTCTGGTGGTGTTGTCGGTGGCTGCATCCACGAAGATGGCTATTCCGTGAGGGCCATATCCCTCGTATGTCACCTCCTTGAAGTCCTTCTGGTCCTTGCCCATGGCGTTCTTTATGGCGCGTTCCACGTTGGCGTTGGGCATATTCTCGCGCTTTGCGGTCTGCATGATGGCTCTCAGGTGCGGGTTGTTGTCCGGGTCAGGACCACCAGCTTTCACTGCTATAGCTATCTGCTTGCCAATCTTTGTGAACGTACGGGCCATGTGACCCCATCTCTTCAGCTTAGTTGCTTTCCTGTATTCAAATGCTCTTCCCATTGGAGTTTGTGTATTAGCGGAGTTCTGCTCCCTAGTTAGCGGAGTTCAGCTCCTAATTTTGTTTTTAGATTTGTTGTCAATTTGCCCATCAAGGCATCGATTTGCTTGTCGTTAAGCGTCTTTGTCTCGTCCTGAAGCACGAAGTTCACGGCATAGCTCTTCTTGCCTGCCGGTAGGTTCTTGCCCTCATAAACATCGAAAAGCTCCACCTTTTTCAGCAGTTTCTTTTCCGTTTGGCGTGCTATCTGCTCGATTTGGGCGAACTCAACGCCCTTGTCAACGAGCAGAGCGAGGTCACGACTCACCGCAGGATACTTGCATATCTCGCTGTACAGCACCTTTGCCTTGCGCACAGCCTTCATCAGCGCCGTCCAATTCAGCTCTGCGTAGTACACAGGACGGTCGATGTCGGCATCCTTCAGCACCTTCTTGCTCAAGATACCCATCTCTCCGAGCACCTTACCGCCACGAGTTTCGATGACGATACCGGCGGAGAAGATGTCGTTGGCGCTCTTCTTGCGCACCGTTTCTTCTGGCTTCAGACCTGTGCGGCTCAGCACATTCTCCACGTAAGCGGCCAGTTCAAAGTAGCTGCTTTCCTCATCGGGATGTGCCCAGCTGCCCTCTACCCTCTTGCCAGTAAGCCACAGAGCCAGATGATACTGCTCCTTGTAGGCATCCATCGGGCTTTCCGGGTTCTTCTTCTCGGGCGAGAAATGGTATACGTTGCCAAACTCATACAGTCTAAGGTTCTGACTCTTGCGCTTAGCGTTGTGCTCTATGCTCTCCAGACCGCCGAAAAGCAGAGTCTGGCGCATCACGTTGAGGTCAGAACTCAGCGGATTCATAATCCTCACGCAGTTTTCTGCGGGATAAGAATTGTGCTGTTCGTAGTAGGCACTCTTCGTGAGCGAGTTGTTGAGTATCTCGTTGAAACCGCTTCCCACGAGCTGTTCGCCAACGATATTGGCCAGATTGTGCTTATTGTCCTCGTCGCCTTTCACCACGAGACAACTCTTCAACTGAGTGGGAATCTCCACATTATTATATCCATATATACGGAGTATGTCCTCCACAACGTCGCACGGACGCTGCACATCCACACGATATGCCGGCACATCCAGCTCAATTCCGTCGGCAGTCTCTGCCGTTACCTTCATCTCAAGACTCTGGCAGATGTCCTTTATAGTGTCGTTGGGAATCTCTTTTCCTATGAGCGACTTCACGTAACCGTAGTTCAAGCTTACCTTAGCGTCCTCGATTGGCGACGGATACACATCGTTTATCTCCATAGACACCTTGCCACCAGCGAGCTGTTTGCAGAGTATCGCAGCCTGTTGCAGTGCATAAATCACTCCGTTGGGGTCAATTCCGCGCTCAAAACGGAACGATGCGTCGGTGCTGAGACCGTGACGGCGTGCGCTCTTGCGTATCCATGTGGGATGGAAGTAGGCACTTTCGAGCACAATGTTGCGCGTTGTTTCATACGTACCGCTGCCCTTGCCACCGAAGATACCGGCGATGCACATCGGTTCCTCGGCATTGCTGATGCTGAGGTCGTGCTCGCCGAGCGTATGTTCCTCACCGTCGAGGGTGACAAACTTGGTTCCTTCGGGCTGAGTGCGCACCACAATCTTGTGACCGGTCACCATGTCTGCGTCAAAGCAGTGGAGCGGCTGACCGTAGGCCATCATTATATAGTTGGTGATGTCCACGATGTTGTTTATCGGGCGCAGACCTATTGTGCGCAACTTGTTCTGCAACCACTCGGGACTCTCCTTCACGTCGCATCCGGTCAGGCTTACGCAAGCGTAGCGACGGCAGGCTTCCTTGTTTTCGATGTCCACTTCGATGGGCAAATCGTGGTTGTCCACAGCGAAGTCTGCGCAATCCGGACGGTGCAAACTGGTTGCATAACCATTGCGCTTGAGCCATGCGTAGAGGTCGCGCGCCACTCCCCAGTGCGAGAGAGCATCGGCACGGTTGGCTGTGATGTCTATTTCGATGAGCCAGTCGCTCTCCACGTGGTAGTATTCAGCCGCAGGCTGTCCCACAGGAGCGTCGTCGGGCAACACGATGATGCCGTCGTGACTTGTGCCAACACCGATTTCGTCTTCGGCGCAAATCATTCCGAAGCTGTCCACTCCGCGGAGTTTCGACTTCTTTATGGCAAACTCCTTGTCGCCGTCGTAAAGGATGCAGCCCAAATCGGCCACGATTACCTTCTGTCCGGCAGCCACATTGGGGGCGCCGCACACTATCTGCGACGGTTGTTCACGACCTAAATCGACGGTTGTCACATGAAGATGGTCACTGTTGGGGTGCGGTTCGCAAGTGAGAACCTTGCCTACATAAAGCCCTTTCAGGCCACCTTTGATTGTTTGAACCTCTTCGAGGGCATCGACTTCCAGACCTGTTGACGTGAGTGCGTCGCACACCTGCTGGGGTGTCAGGTCGAAATCCACATACTCTTTAAGCCATTTATATGAAACGTTCATATTAATATGTGTCTTTAATCCTACTAAAACGTGAGCGCAAAAGTACTACATTTTCAGCGGTTATGCAAATTTTCGGAGCATTAGGTGACTGACTGCGACGGTTTTTCCGTGCGTCGGGAACGGTGCAAAGCCACGGTTTCAGCGGGTCAAACAGCCCCGTTTTCATGCTCAAAAAACAGCCTTTGCAAGTCATTGGCGTCCAATGGGTTGCAAAAGTGGCCCATTTACGGGTCGTAAGTGGGCCGTTTACGACCCGTAAGTGGGCCGTTTACGACCCGTAAGTGGGCCATTTACGAGGCGTAAGTGGCATGGTTAGGTTTTATAAGTGATATAGAGGGTTATCACAAGCATGATACTCGACCATCGTAAGCTATATATTTACATATCCCAAACGCCGTGCTCCCGAAACCAGTGTCGGCGAAACAGACTACGACTCCCCTACCCTCCAAAAACGAAACAGAACGGTATGCAAGTGTGCAATGTTTGTTTTACTTCGTAAGAATTATGCCGTTCAGCATAACAAATTGCTACAATCCGACGTTTTGTTTCGCAAGTTTGTTTGTTGTTAGCAGAAAAAAGACTACCTTTGCAGTCAATTCAAAACAACGAAACAAAGAAGACTGTTTTCACAGACAGTATATATAATAAGGTAAGAAGCATATGAAACACCAGTTGAGAAGCGCCGTGTGTACCGAAGGCCGCCGCATGGCCGGTTCACGTGCGCTGTGGGTAGCCACCGGAATGAAGCGCGAACAGTTTGGCAAACCCATCATCGCCATAGTAAATTCCTTCACACAGTTTGTGCCGGGTCACACCCATCTGCACGAAATCGGCCAGATAGTCAAGAAAGAGATTGAGGCCATGGGCTGCTATGCCGCCGAGTTCAACACGATAGCCATCGACGACGGCATCGCAATGGGTCACGACGGTATGCTCTACTCGCTGCCCAGCCGCGACATCATAGCCGACTCTGTGGAATATATGGTAAACGCCCACAAGGCCGACGCCATGATTTGCATATCCAACTGCGACA
>CAVKVO010000032.1:0-14847 GCA_963659575.1 Prevotella sp. CAG:1031 | reverse complement strand
GGTTTGACGATATCTGCTTTGTTGTATACTATGACGAGATGTTTGTCGCGGCATAGGGATTTTATCTTTTCCATCGCCTCGCGGTTGTCGTCTTGCGGACGGGTTGAGTCGATGACGTAGAGCACTATCGATGCTTTTTCTATCTCCTTGTAGGAACGCTCAATGCCGAGTTGTTCTATGGTGTCGTCGGTTTGGCGCAGTCCAGCGGTGTCGATGAAACGGAAGACGATGCCGTCGATGACGATGGAGTCCTCTATCACGTCGCGCGTGGTGCCGTGTATGTCACTCACGATGGCGCGTTCTTCGCCCACAAGACGGTTCAATAATGACGATTTGCCAGCGTTTGTGGCTCCCACGATGGCCACCGGCACACCGTTCTTTATGGTTTGTCCGGTGCTGAACGACCGCAGCAGCCGCTCTATGGCCGCGGCAGTGTCGGCCGATATGGCGCACAGTTCACTGCGGTCGGCAAATTCGAGCTCCTCATGGTCGGAGAAATCAATCTCAAGTTCAAGGAGCGAAGTGAGCCGAAGCAGTTTTTCGCGCAGCCGTGCCAGTTCCGACGACACACCGCCGCGCATCTGCTTCATGGCAATGTCGTGCTGAGCAGTGGTGGAAGCGGCAATCAGGTCGGCCACAGCCTCAGCCTGGCTCAGGTCCATCTTGCCGTTGAGAAAAGCACGTTGCGTGTATTCGCCCGGTCCGGCAGCCCTACAGCCGTTTGCTATGAGCCGTTGCATCACCTGTTGGAGGATGTAGGCCGAACCGTGGCACGATATTTCCACCGAATCCTCACCCGTGTAGGAGTGAGGAGCACGGAAAACGCTCACGAGAACCTCGTCGATGATTTCGCCGTCGCTGCCTTTTACGAGTCCAAACGCAACGGTGTAAGGTTTGCGGTTGGCGAGAGGTGTGGCGGAAGAGCCTACGGGAGAAAAAATGCGGTCGGCGATGCTGATGGCGTCAGTGCCCGACACGCGCACTACGCCTATGGCTCCGCCCGGTGCGGTGGCTATGGCACAGATTGTATCGTGGGTGTACATAAATGTTAGATTCGGCTTAACACGAGCGTTATCAGGTCGTCGATGTGGCTCTTGTAGCCCGTATCGGCCTTGCCCCCTACCCTGTTGGCTATCACCATGCACACGGTTGTGGCCCTGTGACCCATCAGTCGCGACAATCCGGCCAGTGCCGAACTCTCCATCTCGTAGTTGGTTATGCGGCGGTCTTGATAACAAAAGCTCTCTATCTTCTCGTTCTGGTGAGGGTCGGCGAGCGGAAGGCGCAGCTGTCTGCCCTGCGGACCGAAGAAACCTCCGCAAGCCACGGTGATGCCCCTCACCATATCCTTCTGCGCAATGCGCTCCACGAGTTCAGGGTCGGCATTGATGGCGTAAGGATACGGGGCGCACATGTTGCCCGTCCAACCGAGATGGTTGATCAGAGCACGCTCCAGCGCGAGGTCGCACACGGCGTTGCGACCTTCATAGAAGTTGAGCAGACCGTCGAAACCTATGGATGTTTCCGAACAGATGAAGGTTCCCTCGGGAGTATACGGCTGAAGACCGCCGCAGGTGCCTATCCTCACGATGTCCAGATGGCGCAACTCGTGCTTCACCGTACGACTGTGGAAGTCGATGTTGGCCAAAGCGTCAATCTCGTTCATCACGATGTCGATGTTGTCGCACCCTATTCCGGTGGAAATGACGGTCATCCGCTGACCGTTGTGCTTGCCCGTGACGGAGTGGAACTCGCGGCTCTCCACGTCGCACTCTATCTCTTCAAAGTGCGAAGCCACCAGGTTCACCCTTCCGGGGTCGCCCACAAGGATTATCTTGTCGGCCAGTTGCTCCGGTTTGAGGTGCAGATGAAAAACACTTCCGTCGCTGTTTATGATCAGTTCAGACTCTGCAAAATACTTGTTCATGCCCAAAATACTTATTAGTCCGATACCTTATTTATTCTCGCAGTTTCTTATAGACTTTTCCAGTCCGGCGATTTGGCTCCCGATGTCTTCGAGTTGCTGTTCGCTCTTCAATATCTCCGGGGTCAAAACCTTGCGGTCGTTGGCGTTGGCCGTAGCGTAGAAGTTGCGCGCCTTGGCGAGAGCCTTGTCCAGAGTGGCGTACTGCGACTTCAGTCCCAGCAGTTTCTGCATCATGCTGCGCCCTTCCTGAGTGCGGAAGTCAGCCAGTTTTCGGTATGTGGTGCGGTCGTTGACGATGAATGTAAACTCGCCGCCGGTCTTGTCCTGCTTCTTGGCCGACTCCAAAGCACTGAGTCTCGCCAAAGCCTGTCGCCTTGCCTTGCCGTCGCCCCACGTGTCGGCTATCCGGTCTATCCTCGCGCGACTCTCAATCTGCGCCATTGTGAGCGAATCGGTGGAATAAGTCTGGCGCGTTTCGGCCGGAATGAACATGTATATGCACACCTTTCCGGCGGTTTGGTTGCGGTCTGTGGCAAACCAACCTATGCTGTCGGTCTCGTCGACGACCATCATGTAGTCGTTGGCCTCGGAGTTGAACGGCAGTCCCATGTTTTCCGGTTTCAGAAACGAACCCGATTCGGGGTCAAACCGCGTCACGAAGATGTCGTATCCGCCCAAACTCTCCTTGCCTTTGGCCGAGAAATATAGCGTCAGTCCGTCGTTGAGCATAAACGGGAAGTTGTATTCGTCCATTCCGTCGCCCACTTCCAGCCCTTCGAGCTGCACCGGTTTACCCCAACTGTCGCCCAGTTTGTCCATAGTATACAGCCTCACGTTGCCCACGGTGTCCTCTTCCGAGAAGTAGCACTTGTCGCCCAGTTCGTTTACATACACGTATGCGTTGGGCTGCTCATCCTTTTTGAAGAAGTCGCTGTAGTGTTTGATTTCGCCAACCTCCGACGACAGCCGGTATTTGTCGAGGAAATGCTGCTTGTCCACCACCACACTGTCTATGAAAACTATCTTCTGCGTAGATGCAATCATCTGCTGCCGCTTCTGCTCCAGCGCCTTGTCCTTCAGTGCAGTGCCGGCTTTCGCCACTTTCTTCGCCTTCTTCTGAGCCTGAACCGGTGCGGCTGCAAGCAAAAGAATCAGAAGTGCTACGTATATACGGTTCATTCGCAATGTTTTTATGTTGTTGTGAAATTGAGTCGTTACAACTGAGGAGTCCATAATATTACTGATAACTCTTATGCAAAGATACTCATTTTATTGTCACAACCGAACCTTGTCGGCACAAATCATAGTTGGGATTTTCTTACGCTCCTGCGCAAAATTGGTACGCCGAGGGCGGCGTACCTCCTAAGAATGACGCCTTTTGTCCGGCTTACATCCAACCCCGTTTTCGTAACTCGGCCACTTAGGCATCGTAAGTGGCCCATTTAGCATACGTAAGTGGCCTAGTTACGGGTCGTAAGTGGGCCGTTTACGATTCGAAACCATAACGTTTGTTTTTGCTTACAATATCGGTTTTCTGTTTCGTTCATATGGTTTATTGTAAGCAAATGACGGCGTTTTGCTTACAAATTTTAGTCGTCTTCCTCAAAGAAACCTATTTTTACGATTGCAAAACCGCAAACTTGACATTCTTTGAGTGATGAGTGAAGAATCAATGTGCAGCACATGGGCCATTTGATTCTTCACTCTTCATTCTTCACTCTTCACTAAAAAAGGCGGTTCGACTTTGCCTGCCAACCTAATTGCATTACCTTTGCACCATGATTTACCCCGAAGGTTTTGAACACAAGATAGGCTTCACCGAGGTGCGCGGATTGCTGCGCGAACGCTGTCTGAGCACGCTCGGCAAGGAGATGACCGACAAGTTGAGGTTTTCGTCAGACGCAGCCGAGGTGAACGAGTGGCTGTCGCAGGTGCGCGAGTTCAGGCGATTGCTGGCCGAAGCCGACGATTTTCCCATGCAATACTTCTTCGACGTTAGGGCGGCTGTGGCGCGCATCCGGCTCGAAGGCACACACCTTGAGGAGGGCGAACTGTTTGACCTGCGCCGCTCGCTGGAGACGATAGCCTCGATAGTGGCCTTTCTGAACCGTGGCGAAGAGGGCTCCGACGGCACAATCACCTATCCCTACCCTGCCCTGCACCGCATGGCCGACGGCGTGGCGGTGTTTCCGCAACTGATACAGCGCATCGACCAGATACTCGACCGCTTCGGCCACGTGAAGGATTCGGCCTCAACCGAACTGCAACGCATACGCTCGGAACTGGCCAGGACCGAGGGCAGCATATCGAAAACGCTCTACTCCATACTGCGGTCGGCTCAGAGCGACGGTCTCGTGGAGCGCGACGTAACCCCTACCCTGCGCGACGGCCGACTGGTGATACCCGTAATGCCGGGACTGAAACGGCGCATAAAGGGTATCGTACACGACGAATCGGCCACGGGCAAGACCGTCTACATAGAACCCACTGAGGTGGTTGAGGCCAACAACCGCGTGAGGGAACTGGAGGGAGAGGAGCGGCGCGAGGTGGTGCGCATACTATCGGAGTTTGCCCAACTGCTGCGTCCGCACGTGCCGCAGGTGCTCGACTCCTACCGCTTTCTCGCACTCATCGACCTCGTCCGCGCCAAATCGTCGCTGGCCGAGGCCACAATGGCGTTTGAACCCGTGGCGGAAACCTATCCGCACATCGACTGGATTCAGGCCAAACATCCACTGTTGCAGTTTGCGCTCGAACGCCAGGGCAAGTCGGTGGTGCCGCTCGACATCATGCTCACGGGCGACAAGCGCATACTAATCATATCGGGGCCTAACGCAGGCGGCAAGTCGGTGTGTCTGAAAACGGTTGGTCTGCTCCAGTATATGCTCCAGTGCGGACTGTCGGTGCCCATCGGCAGCAGGTCGAAGACGGGAGTGTTCGACAACATCATGATAGATATAGGTGACGAACAGAGCATCGAGGACGACCTGAGCACCTATTCGAGCCACCTGACCAACATGAAGAACATGATCAAACGGGCCGACGGGCGCACACTTCTGCTCATCGACGAGTTTGGAGGCGGCACCGAACCGCAGATTGGCGGTGCCATAGCCGAGGCGGTGCTGAAGCAGTTTTGCCGAAGGAAAGCCTACGGCGTGATCACCACTCACTATCAGAACTTGAAGCACTTTGCCGAAGACCACGAGGGAGTGGTCAACGGAGCCATGCTATACGACCGCCACGAGATGCGCGCACTGTTTCAACTGGCCATCGGACGCCCCGGAAGTTCGTTCGCAATCGAGATTGCTCGCAAGACGGGACTGCCCGAAGAGGTGATAAAAGACGCGTCGGAGATTGTCGGGTCCGACTATATCCAGAGCGACAAATACCTTCAGGACATCGTGCGCGACAAGCGTTACTGGGAGTCGAAGCGGCAAACCATACACCAGCAAGAGAAGACCCTGGAGCAGCGCATAGCCAAGTATGAGGCCGACATCAAGGAACTGGAACAGAGTCGCAAGGCCATCATCAGCCGCGCAAAGGAACAGGCAGAGGAGCTGCTCGGCCAGAGCAACCGTCAGATTGAGCTTACCATACGGCAGATAAAGGAGAGTCAGGCTGAAAAGGAGTCCACCAAACGGGCGCGCGAGGAGCTTCGGGCGTTCAAGTCTGAGGTGGCTCACATGGACGAAAAGGCCAACGACGAACTGATAGAGCGCAAGATGCGCCAACTGCAGGAGCGAAAGGAGCGCAAGGAAAAGCGCAAGAAGGACAAGGCGGAAGGGCGAACAAACAAACCTGCTGCGGCCTCAACAACCGCGGAGCGCAAGTCTTCTGCACCGGAAACCTTGGCCGTAGGCGACACGGTGAGGATAAAAGGACTCACCACCGTGGGCACAATCGAGTCGATAGACGGCAAGATGTCCACCGTGATATTCGGGGATATGCGCACCAAGATGCGCACCGAACGGCTGGAACGTGCCTCAATGCCGAAGAAAGAGGAGTCGAAAACGTTCGTGTCTACCGTGGGAAAGCAAACGAGAGAGACGATAGACAATCGCAAACTGAACTTCCATCAGGACTTGGACGTGCGCGGTATGCGCGGCGACGAGGCCATAAACGCCGTCACATACTTCATTGACGACGCCATACTCGTGGGTATGCCGCGTGTACGCATACTCCACGGCACCGGAACCGGCATCTTGCGCCAACTCATACGGCAGTATCTCGCCACCGTACCCAACGTCACATCGTTCAAAGACGAGCACGTGCAGTTTGGCGGAGCGGGAATAACGGTCGTGGATTTGTAGGATTCTGATGGCATAACAAAAACGTTCAGGACGCATAAGACAAAGGCTGCGCAATCACTGTGCAGCCTTTGTCTTATGCATCTTGAACGTTTTCTTCTCTTTATAGATATACGTTCGCCGTCTTTGTCTATTCGTATATCTCGTCTATTCCGTTTTCCTGGTCCAGACTATCCACCGCTTCGACACAGGGATCATAGCCCGAAGGCAGGTCGAACAAGGCGTTCGGGTCGTAGCCGAGCTGCTTGTCGGCATACACACGGCGCATGTAGTAGGCCCAAACAGGCAAGGCCATCGTGGCTCCCTGACCCATACGCATAGAGTCGAAGTGGATGTCGCGGTCGTCACCGCCTACCCACACGCCGCTGACAAGGTCGGGTGTGACTCCCATAAACCACGCATCGCTGTTGCCGTTGGTGGTTCCGGTCTTGCCGCCAATGGCACCTTTCAGGTCAAACTTGTAGCGCAGTCGTCCCGCAGTGCCGCCATCAACTACACCCATGAGCATGTAGAGCATCTTGTTGGCACTCTCCTCACTTATCACCTCGTTCATCCGCGGCTGAAAACGGGCTATAACGTTGCCCTCATTGTCCTCTATCTTAGTGACGAAAAGCGGCGCACAGCGTATGCCGTGGTTGGCAAAGGCGGTGTAGGCGCTCACCATTTCGGCCACAGTGATTTCACACGGACCGAGACACAAGGCCATCGACGGATGTATCTCCGGATTCTGTATGCCGAAAGCCTGCAGGAGAGTGACGAAAGCCTGCGGACTGAGTTTGCTCATAAGGTAGGCCGAAATCCAGTTGTTGGACTGCGCGAGACCCCATTTCAGTGTGACCATCTGTCCGTAACGGCTGTGACTGGCGTTGCGCGGAGTCCACCTCTGACCCGCCACTATGTAGGTTTGCTGCACGTTGGGCGCTTTGTCGCAGGGCGAAAAGCCGTTTTCCATAGCCAGGGCATACAGGAATGGCTTTATCGTGGAGCCCACCTGACGCATTCCGTCCATGCACATATCGTAGTTGAAGTGTACGAAATCGGGGCCTCCCACATAGGCTTTCACCGCTCCGTCCTTGGGACTCATGCTCATAAAGCCGCAACGGAGAAACGATTTGTAGTAGCGTATGGAGTCAAGTGGGGTCATTGTGGTGTCCACTTCGCCGTGATAGGTGAAGATAGACATCTCCGTGGGAGTGCGGAACGCCTTGTTGATTTCGCTTTCCGAGGCTCCGGCCGCCTTCATGCCGCGATATCGGTCGCTCTGGCGCACCGAGCGCATCAGTATCTCCTTAACCTGAGCCGACGAAAGTGCACCGGAGTATGGCGCCGTAGCCTTGGTTCGGTTCTCCCGGTTGAACGCCGGCTGCAAGAATCGGGCAATGTGTTCCCTCACGGCGGCCTCAGCATACATCTGCATACGGCTGTCCACGGTGGTGAACACCTTGAGTCCGTCGGTGTAGATGTTGTACGGTCTGCCGTCTTTGTTCATATTCTTATTGCACCAGCCATACAACGGGTCGGTTTCCCAGGCAATCGAGTCCTTGTAATACTTCACCTTGTTCCACGAAGGATAGTCCTTGGCGTCCGGTTTCTTGGCCATGAGATAGCGCCGGAGAAACTCGCGGAAGTATGTGGCGATGCCGTCGTTGTGGTCGGCCACGTGGAAATCGAGCTTCAACGGTTCTGCCGCATAGCGCACATACTCGTCGTGGGTCAGGTAGCCGGCCTTTTCCATCTGCGAGAGCACCACGTTGCGACGCTCGCGGCACCGCTCTGGATTGCGCACGGGGTTGAAATAGGACGGATTCTTGCACAGTCCGATGAGCATGGCCGACTCGGTGACGGTCAAATCCTTTGGTTCCTTATTAAAATAGGTGTTGGATGCGGTCTTGATGCCTACCGCATTGTGAAGGAAATCGAAGTAGTTGAGATACAAAGCGATGATTTCGTCCTTCGTGTAGTTGCGCTCCAGCTTGACGGCAATCACCCACTCTATCGGTTTTTGCAGCAGTCGTTCGGTCACGTTCGACGCCGTTTCGGAGTATAGCTGCTTGGCCAACTGCTGTGTGATGGTCGATCCGCCACCGGCATTAACCTGTCCGAAGATGCCGCGCTTGACAACAGCACGCCCAAGAGCCATGAAGTCGATGCCAGAGTGGTCGCGGAAGCGCACGTCTTCGGTGGCTATCAAGGCCTGAACGAGCGATTGGGGCAGCTCACTGTAGTCCACGCAAATGCGGTTCTCCTTGTTGTAGTTCCAAGTGCCAAGGATTTTACCGTCGGAAGAGTAAATCTGGGTGGCAAAACGGCTTATCGGGTTTTGCAAGTCCTCCACTGGCGGCACATAACCAATCCAACCTTTATATATAGCTGTGAAGGCGAGCGCGGAAAAAAGCACCACGATACAAAGCAAAGCCCACAAAAAACGCACGAAAATCTTTCTCATAAGTACATTGTATGCGCTGCAAAAATACGGTTTTTCGGCAAGACAAGGAAAGGATATGACGTTTTTCTATTCAGCAGCTCCACGACACCCTTTTCGTAACTAGGCCATTTACGCATCGTAAGTGGCCCGTTTACGATACGTAAATGGCCTAGTTACGGGTCGTAAGTGGCCTAGTTACGAAAAGCAACGTTTTGCAAGGGTGAATCAAATTTATAGAGTTTACATTGGCGCAATGCGAAATTATGCGTAACTTAGCGGTCGAAAACGTATAAGACATATACAGATTACGGATGGAAAAGCATGATTTTGTAACCATTGCGGATATCACAAAGGAGAAAGTAATCCACTTGATTGAGATGGCTCAGGAGTTTGAAAAGCATCCCAATCGGGAACTTCTCAAAGGTAAGGTTGTGGCCACACTGTTCTTTGAGCCCTCAACACGTACCAGACTCAGTTTTGAAACAGCTGCCAACAGGCTCGGCGCACGCGTCATTGGCTTTGCCGACCCGAAGATAACGAGCGGCACAAAGGGCGAAACGCTGAAGGACACCATCCTCATGGTGTCCAACTATGCCGACGTGATCGTCATGCGCCACTACATAGAGGGCGCAGCGCAATATGCGGCAGAGGTGGCTCCGATACCTATCGTCAACGCTGGCGACGGTGCGCATCAGCATCCGTCGCAGTGCATGCTCGACTTGTACTCGATATACAAGACTCAGGGCACACTCGAAAACCTCAACATCTATCTTGTGGGCGACCTCAAGTATGGCCGCACGGTGCATTCGCTCATCATGGCCATGCGCCATTTCAACCCAACGTTCCACTTCGTTGCGCCAAAGGAACTGGCTATGCCCATGGAGTACAAGATATACTGCGACGAAAACGGCATAAAATATGAAGAGCACACTGCTTTCGACGAGAATATCATAGCCGACGCCGACATATTATATATGACGCGCGTGCAAAAGGAGCGCTTCTCCGACCTGATGGAGTATGAGAGAGTGAAGAACATCTATATCTTGAAGAACGACATGTTGGCCAACGCGAAACCCAACATGAAGATTCTCCATCCGCTGCCAAGGGTGAACGAGATTGCATACGACGTGGACGAGAACCCCCACGCCTACTATATCCAGCAAGCCGGCAACGGACTGTTTGCCCGCGAAGCCATATTCTGCGACGTGCTCGGCATCTCGCTTGAGCAGATAAAGAACGACAGCACAATAATACAGTGACAGACTATGAACAAGAATGAAATGCTTGTGGCCGCCATACAGAACGGCACCGTAATAGACCACATACCGGCAGACAAGACATATCAAGTAGTGAGTCTGCTCAAACTGGAACAACTGACCACGCAAGTGACCATCGGCTACAACCTGCGCTCAAAGAAACTCGGCCGAAAAGGCATCATAAAGGTGGAAGACAAGTTCTTCACCGACGAGGAAATATCACGCCTGTCGGTGCTTGCGCCCAACATCGTGCTGAACATCATCCGCGACTATGAGGTGAAGGAGAAGAAAACCGTGACCACACCGGACGACCTTAAAGGCATAGTGAAGTGCAACAACCCCAAGTGCATAACCAACAACGAACCGATGCCAACCCTCTTCCACGTGGTGGACAAGGAGCACGGCGTATTGAAATGCCACTACTGCGAGAAGGAACAGAACATGGCGAAGGTGGAACTCGTCTGACCTACAACCCAGAAATTAGGAACTTAACGAACATAAAAACAATGATGGAAAAAGACCAAGTGATTTTTGATCTTATTGAGAAGGAGCACCAACGCCAACTCAAAGGCATGGAGCTGATTGCATCTGAGAACTTTGTCAGCGACGACGTGATGAAAGCCATGGGCTCATGGCTCACCAACAAGTATGCTGAAGGCTATCCCGGCAAGCGCTACTACGGCGGTTGCGGTGTGGTAGACCAGGTGGAACAACTGGCAATCGACCGTGTGAAGAAGCTCTTCGGAGCCGAATACGCCAACGTGCAGCCCCACTCGGGAGCACAGGCCAACGCCGCAGTGCTGCTGGCAGTGCTGAAACCGGGCGACACATTCCTTGGTTTGAACCTTGACCACGGCGGCCACCTCTCTCACGGTTCGGCTGTGAACACGTCGGGCATACTGTATCACGCCATAGGTTATGACCTTAACAAGGAAACCGGACGCGTTGACTACGACCAGATGGAGCAGTTGGCCATCGAAAACAAGCCGAAGCTGATCATCGGTGGCGGCTCTGCATACAGCCGCGAGTGGGACTACAAGCGTATGCGCGAGATTGCCGACAAGGTAGGCGCACTGCTGATGATCGATATGGCTCACCCTGCAGGACTCATTGCCGCAGGTTTGCTCGACAACCCCGTGAAATATGCCCACATTGTCACCTCTACAACCCACAAAACCCTGCGCGGTCCGCGTGGCGGTATCATCCTTTTGGGCAAGGATTTCGACAATCCTTGGGGACTGAAGACCAAGAAGGGCGTGGTGAAGAAGATGAGCGAACTGCTCAATTCAGCCGTGTTCCCTGGCACACAGGGCGGTCCTCTGGAGCACGTCATCGCCGCTAAGGCCGTGGCATTCAACGAGGCGCTGCAGCCGGAGTTCAAGGAATGGGCAAAGCAGGTGCAGAAAAACGCCAAGGTGTTGGCCGAAGAACTTATCAAACGTGGCTTCACCATCGTCAGCGGTGGCACAGACAACCACTCTATGTTGGTGGATTTGCGCTCCAAATATCCCGAACTGACGGGTAAGGTGGCTGAAAACGCTCTCGTGGCTGCCGACATTACCGTCAACAAGAACATGGTTCCGTTCGACACACGCAGTGCTTTCCAGACCAGCGGTATACGTCTTGGCACTCCCGCAATGACCACACGTGGTGCAAAGGAGGACATGATGGTTATGATAGCCGGCCTCATCGAGGAGGTGCTCAACGACCCGGAGAACGAGGAAGTGATAGGACGAGTGCGCGCAAAGGTCAACCAAACGATGATGGACTATCCTCTTTTCGCATACTAAACAACGGTTGCAGAAAGGGATACTCACGAAGATACGCAACATCAAAGGGCTTCAACTTCGGTTGAAGTCCTTTTTTTGCAACTAAGCAAACACAACTTTCCGACTAATCAAAAACTACAAAAACCAAACTATGAAACGTAACTTATCTGCACTGACGCTGCTCTTTGCTGCCCTGACGGCGGCAACGGCGCAAAAGACCGTGGAAGTGACGGTCAGCAACAACTCGAAAAACAATCTGAAAGCCGTGCCCGTGGTAATCGATTTGGGCAAATACGGCATTGAAGTGAAGTCGGCTTTGGTCACGCTGAACGGCAAGGAAATACCTTCGCAGCTGGACGATCTGGACACCGACGGGCGCAACGACGAACTCTGTTTCGTGGCCGACGTGGACAAGAAGCAGAGCCTTTCGTTCAGCGTGAGGCTCGACGAGACCGGCAAACCGCGCCAGTATGAGGCCAAGACCTACGCTGAAATGCTGCTGCCGAACAAGAATGTGAAGATTAAAAACAAGCAGAACCTGTTTATAAACAGCATCTCGGCTTGTCGTGGCGGCAACACTTTCAGTTCGCTACACCACCACGGACCGGCGTTTGAAAACGAATATATCGCCTTCCGCCTGTACTTTGACCATCGCCAAACGGTCGACATGTACGGCAAACGCCGCATGGGACTGGAGTTAAAGGACACGCAATTCTATCCCGACGCCAAGCAACTCGCCAGCGGCTACGGCGACGACGTGCTGTGGGTGGGCAACTCGTTCGGTCTGGGAGCACTGCGCGGATGGAACGGCACAGCCCCTGTCATGTTCGACGATGCCGACTACCGTGGCATGCGTGTGGTGGCGAGCGGTCCTGTCAGAGCCATTGTTGAGGTGGACGACAAGAACTGGAACACCGGAAACGCTGGTAAGGAACCTGTATACATGACCACAAGATACTCCGTCTATGCCGGACGCCGCGACTGTTTCGTTGACATAAGGTTCAACAAGCCCGCAACTGGCTATCTGTTCTCCACAGGTGTGATCAACGTGAAAGGCTCTGAGGAAACGAGCGACAAGCATGGGCTTCGCGGATGCTGGGGTACCGACTGGCCAGTGGCGCTGAAAGACTCCGCAGGTCACAAGCCCGAGACCGTAGGAATGGGCATCCGCATACCTGAACGCTACATTGTGAAGGAGATGCCGGCCGACAAGGACAACTACGGTTTCGTTGTGGGCAACGCCGACGACGGTCTGCACTACAACATCACGTTCGCTTCCGACAACGAATCCTTCGGCTACCACTCCGCCAAGGAATGGTTCAACTATCTAAAGGAGTGGAAAAAGCAGTTGGAAAGCGACGTAACAGTCACTTGCCACTAACAAGAAAATCAATGCGGATTGGCCTTGCAACGTATATGCAACGCCAATCCGCATTTTGTTTATGTACCGATAGCGAAGAACGAATCAATGTTCTTCCGTTCAAAAATCAGAAAGACTTCTTTTAGGGAGCGACCTTACGGCAACTCCGAAAACGCGTGTTTTCCTTTTACATAATACTGCCAAAGGACTGAATACGGGCGACATTCCGAATCTAAACTACCCTTTCGACTATTCTGTATTGCCTCTCTGTCTGCGGCGAAGTCACGTTTCCACTTGCGGAAAGCACGGCGAGCACGCAACACCGCCTTGAAATCGCCGAAGCTGCGCCCAAGGATGAGCATTTCGAAGGCGGCGATGTAGTCGAGCAAGAAGCGCATACGCATCACTTTGGCCAATTCTCCGTCGGGCAAACACTTGTAGAGCATGGTCAGATTGTTGCGGAAATTGAGAAACGTCTTCATGGGATTGCCCTTGGGAAGCGTGCCTCCGCCAACGTGATACACGCGGCTTTCGGGCACGCACCACACCTGTCGCCCAGCAATGCGCAGTCGCCAGCACATGTCAATCTCCTCGTTGTGGGCAAAGAAGCGACCGTCGAGTCCGCCCACAGCTTTGTAGTCGGCGGCGCGAATCATCAGTGCGGCACCCGTAGCCCAATGTATCTGCTGACGGTAGTCATACTGTCCGTTGTCCTTTTCCACCGTGTCGAATATCCTTCCGCGGCAAAACGGGTAGCCGTAGCGGTCGATGAAACCACCGCTTGCACCGGCATACTCGAAGCAATCGTGGTCGGCCACGGACAGCAACTTGGGCTGACACACCGCCGCATTGGGGTGACTGTCCATAAATTCCACAAGGGGCGTGAGCCAATGGTGGGTCACATCCACGTCGGAATTGAGCAACACGTAGTACTCCGCATCCACCTGTGCCAGTGCTTTGTTGTAGCCTTCGGCAAAGCCCCAATTCTTTTCGAGCTGTATGATGCGGCACTCCGGGAAATCCCTTCGCAGCATTTCCACCGAGTTGTCGGTAGAAGCGTTGTCGGCAACATACACCGTAGCCTCCTCGCGCGAGTATCTGAGCACACCGGGCAGGTAACGGTGCATCATCGAAGCCCCGTTCCAGTTGAGTATCACTATTGCGATCTTATCCATAGATTTCCGCCTTTAATGCAGTGTTGTTGTGGTTGAAATTGCCCAGGCGCACCTTGAGCAGCTGGTTGTCATACTCCTCACGAGCCAAAGCCGGTGGCAGTTCCACCCGGATGTAGTTGCGTGTGAACCCGTGCATGGCCTTTCCGCGCGGCGCTTTCTCAAACAACACCTCGGCCTCCTGGCCAATGTGCGCGGCGTAGAAGTCGTGGGTCTTCCGGTCAGACAGCTCCAAGAGACGGTTGCTGCGCTGCTTTTTCGACCTGTCGTCCACCTTGTAGGGTATCTTGAGAGCGGCAGTTCCGGGTCGTTCCGAATAGGGAAACACGTGGAGCTGGGTTACATCCAGACTGTCGAGAAACGAGTAGGTCTCCTCGAAGCACTCCGGAGTTTCGCCGCGGCAGCCCACCATCACGTCCACTCCGATGAACGCGTCCGGCATGCGCTCCTTTATCCTATGTATCTTTTGTGCAAAAAGGTTGGAGTCGTAGCGCCTGTGCATCAGTTTCAGCACAGTGTCGCTGCCGCTTTGCAGCGGTATGTGGAAATGGGGCATGAAGGCACGGCTATTGGCACAGTAGTCCACGAGTTCGTCAGTGAGCAAATCGGGCTCTATGCTGCTGATTCGGAA
>CAVKVO010000031.1:12295-14974 GCA_963659575.1 Prevotella sp. CAG:1031 | reverse complement strand
CGACAGTGGCTATCGCCACCCAGAAAACCGACAGGCGATAAACCATGCCTTCGGCAAAAACCGCTGCGCAATGGCCTCGAAGAGGCCGAATCTCAGTAACCCCATGTGAAGCGTTAGCGGAACATGGGGTGTGTTTGTAGCTGCAAATTTCGGCTTCGAAGATGCCGCACCACTGCGAATGAAGTGCCCTCCATAGCCTTATGTGCGGCATCTTCGAAGCCGAAAATTACACCTTATTATATATATCCCCATGTTCCGTTTCGCTCCACATGGGGTTACTGAGGTTAAGCCTCTTCGAGGCTATAGATAGCATAGAGGGTTACTGAGATTTGGTCCATCCGAGGCCATAGGCAACCCACTTAGAACTCGCCCAAAATTTGTGCATGACGATTTTAATGAGTATTTTTGCACATTATGCAGACACATATAGAACAGAGAAATGAGCGGCTCGCAGCCCACTTGGTGCGCAATCTGGAACGCCGCAACATGAAAGCGATATACTGCCCAACGGCAAAGGAAGCGGTTGAAAAGGTTTTGGAGATGATTCCCGACGGAGCATCGGTAAGTTGGGGAGGCTCAGTGACCATACGCGGCATCGGTCTGACCGACGCTCTGCACTCAAAGGGTACGCTGAAGGTGCTCGACCGCGACCGCGTGACTACCACCGAAGAGAAGATTGAGATATACCACAAAGCTCTCTGGGCCGACTACTACCTGTCGAGCGCAAACGCGATTAGCGAGGACGGTGTGATAGTGAACATCGACGGCAACGGCAACCGCGTGGCTGCCATCACCTATGGACCGGAACACGTGATATTTGTAATCGGACTGAACAAGGTGGCGCAAAACGTTGAGGCCGCCATAGCACGTGCCCGGTCGACAGCATCGCCGATAAACGCGGCACGCTTCGACATAAAGACTCCGTGCAAGACCGACGGCACGTGCCACAACTGCACCTCGCCCGACAGCATCTGCAACTATATCCACCTGCTGCGCAACTCTCCGCGCCAGCGTCACACCGTGGTTCTCGTGGGAGAATCATTGGGTTATTAAATCCATCACATTATTTTCGACCTACTAAAACGAACTACTACAAACACCAAAAATGATTGTTTGCATAGCGGAAAAGCCAAGTGTGGCCAAGGACATCGCAAGGATTTTGGGAGCCACCAGTTCGCACGAGGGATACATGGAGGGCAACGGCTATCAGGTGACGTGGACTTTCGGACATCTCTGCACGCTGAAAGAGCCTGACGACTACACTCCAATGTGGAAGCGGTGGAGCCTCGGAGCACTGCCGATGATACCGCAACGCTTCGGCATAAAGCTCATCAACGACCAGAGAGTGGAACGCCAGTTTGCCGTGATAGAACGGCTGATGCAAAAGGCTGACAGCATTGTCAACTGCGGTGACGCCGGACAGGAGGGTGAACTCATACAGCGATGGGTGATGCAAAAGGCTAAAGCGTCGTGCCCGGTGCGCCGTCTGTGGATTTCGTCCATGACCGACGAGGCCATACAGGAGGGATTTCGCACGCTGAAAGACCAGAAGGAGTATCAGCCTCTGTATCTTGCAGGTCTCAGTCGTGCCATCGGCGACTGGTTGCTCGGCATGAACGCCACACGACTCTACACTTTGAAGTACGGACAGAACCGTCAAGTGCTCAGCATAGGTCGGGTGCAGACCCCTACCCTCGCGCTTATCGTGAGTCGTCAGAAGGAGATTGAGAACTTCAAACCCGAACCTTACTGGATTTTGTCAACCACCTATCGCGACACTGTGTTCAGTGCCACGAAGGGTAAGTTCACCGTCAAAGAGGAAGGTGAACAGTTTTTGGCCACCATCACGGGCAAACCGTTTACGGTGACGTCGGTTCAGAAGAAAAACGGTGTGGAAGCGCCGCCTCATCTCTACGACCTGACCTCGCTGCAGGTGGACTGCAACCGCAAATTCTCGATGAGTGCCGAGATGACTCTCAACATAATCCAGAGTCTGTATGAGCGGAAACTTACCACCTATCCGCGTGTTGACACACAATATCTCAGCGATGACATTTACCCCAAATGCCCTGCCACGTTGGCCGGACTGAGGGGTTTCGAGCAGTTGACGCAACCTTTGGCTGGCAAAAAGTTGCCGAAATCGAAGAAGGTGTTCGACTCTTCCAAGGTGACAGACCACCACGCCATAATACCCACAGGCCAACCTGCGATGAACCTGTCGGACATGGAGCGCAACGTGTATGACCTCATTGCCCTGCGGTTCATCAGTGTTTTCTATCCCGACTGCAAGTTTGCCACAACCACAGTGTTGGGAAAGGTGGACGACATTGAGTTTAAGGTGACTGGCAAGACCATCCTTTCGCCCGGATGGCGCACGGTGTATGCCAAGGATACTCAAAATGCTGCCGACGACGAGGAGAACAAGAAGGACGACGAGGAGCGCACTCTGCCACAGTTTATTGAGGGAGAAAGCGGACCTCACACGCCGAGCTTGACCGAGAAGTGGACCACTCCGCCGAAGTTCTACACCGAGGCGACTCTGCTGAGAGCAATGGAAACGGCAGGAAAGTTTGTGGAAAACGAGGAACTGCGTGCGGCTTTGAAGGAAAACGGCATTGGCCGACCGTCGTCACGCGCCGGGATAATTGAGACGTTGTTTAAGCGCCACTACATAAAGCG
>CAVKVO010000031.1:0-11898 GCA_963659575.1 Prevotella sp. CAG:1031 | reverse complement strand
TACGGATGTTCGCGATGGCGCGAAGGATGCACTTTCCGACAACCTTTCAAGTAAATCGACAGCCATTCAATAAACACGAAGGGCGATTCTGTAAGTTGCAGAACATTACTTACAGAATCGCCCTTCAGCATGAAAAGACGAGCAACGAACTAACCGTTAAGCCTCTCGCCCACCCTTTCCATCAGCCACTGGCGCTGTTCGTCAATGGTCATGTTGCTGTTGTCAAGCTCAAGCGCATCGTCCGCCTTGCGCAACGGCGAAACCTCACGGTGAGAATCTATATAGTCGCGCTGCTCCACATTCTTCCTTATTTCGTCAAGGTCGGCCGATTCGCCCTTGGCTTCCAGTTCCTTGAAACGACGTTGGGCACGCACCTCCACACTGGCAGTTACAAATATCTTCAGTTCGGCATCGGGAAACACCGTAGTACCGATGTCGCGTCCGTCCATAACCACACCTCCTGTGCGTCCCATTGCCTGCTGCTGAGCCACCAAAGCGCTGCGTACAAAGGGCAAAGCCGCAATCTGGCTGACATGAGACGACACCTCCATCGTGCGAATCTCGCGCTCCACATTCTCTCCATTCAAGCACGCATCGGGACGACCGGTAGCTGCATTGGGTATGAACGATATGTTTATGTCGCCCATCATGCCCTGCAACTCTTCCGCTTTCACCGTACCGTCGGCATTGAACAGTCCGTGGCGCATGGCATACAGCGTGACACTGCGGTACATTGCGCCCGTGTCAACATAAACATAACCCAGTTCGCGAGCCAAATCCTTAGCCATCGTACTCTTGCCGCATGACGAGAAACCGTCTATAGCGATTGTAATCTTCTTCATATCTCAGTTCGTTCTTTTTCTTGTTTCTTAATATTATGGGTGCAAAAGTACACGAAAATCCCCAACAATGCAAATGAACCCTGCGGTTCGACACATATGTACTAGCCGTCATTAGGACGTAATATATTATATGAACGCGCGTGTGAACATTAATTCTATATGGATTCAACCAACTCAAAACCGCACTTTCTTCGTTAACATGTAGCTCAATATATCGGTATGTGTGTACATTCGGCGTACTTTTTTCACGCAATCAACTAAAAAAATGCGGAAGAAGTTGCGGCTTTATAAAATAAAATCACTACCTTTGCAACCGCAATTGAGAAATGGTACCTTGGCCGAGCGGTTAGGTAACGGTCTGCAAAACCGTGTAGAGCAGTTCGACTCTGCTAGGTACCTCTTACGACAGGCAAGTTCAATATAGTTTGAGCTTGCCTGTTTTTCTGTAGATATACCTTAGATTCGGACGATGCTAGAACTAACGAAAGACAACATTACGTTTCAAATAGAAACAGTCTCTAAATAATATTCGTCCATTTCAGCTATTTTTGTTACCTTTGCCTTTCGAAAAGACAGGAAACGTAACAAAAACCAACCGACACGACGACAAAATGAGACAACCGACTGCCATACTGTTGCTGCACTGCCCCGACCAGCAAGGCATCATATCCGAAATTGTCAGATTTATCACCGACAACCAGGGCAACATCGTCTATCTGGACCAGTATGTGGACAGGCAGGACGGAATGTTCTTCATGCGCATAGAATGGGAACTTGATAAATTCCTTATTCCGCGCGATAAGATAAAGGAATATATCGACACGTTGTATTCACAGCGTTACAGCATGGTGAGCAACCTGTATTTCAACGACGTGAAACCGCGCATGGCCATATTCGTAAGCAAGATGAGCCACTGCCTGTATGACCTGTTGGCAAGGTACAAGGCCGGCGAATGGGACGTGGAGATACCTTGCATCATAAGCAACCACCCCGACATGAGAGAGGTGGCTGAGCAGTTCGGCATACCCTATCACGTATGGTCGATAGCCAAAGACCACTCAAACAAGGAAGAGGTGGAGAAGGCTGAGATGGAGCTGTTGCGCAAGGAGAAGGTGACATTCATCGTGCTCGCACGCTATATGCAGATAATAAGCGACGAGATGATTGAGCACTACCCCAACCACATTATTAATATACACCACTCGTTCCTGCCGGCTTTCGTGGGTGCAAAGCCCTATCACCAGGCATGGCAAAGGGGTGTGAAGATTATCGGAGCCACGAGTCACTACGTTACGGCGGAGCTTGACGCAGGTCCGATAATAGAGCAGGATGTGGTAAGGATTACGCACAAGGACACTCCCGAAAGCCTCGTGCTCAAGGGACGTGACCTTGAGAAGATAGTACTGTCGCGCGCTGTGACAAAACACATTGAGCGCAAGATACTGACATATCACAACAAGACGATAATCTTCAACTAAGACAGGCAATGGAGATTGCGATAGTAAAATACAACGCCGGCAACATATACTCGGTGGTCAACGCCCTGAAACGTCTCGGCGTGACTCCCGTGCTGACCGACGATGCCGAACGGCTAAAAAAAGCCGACCGCGTGTTGTTTCCCGGACAGGGCGAGGCCAGCAACACCATGGCGAGTCTGAAAGCGAAAAGGCTCGACGAGGTGATAAAGGATTTGCGCCAACCCGTGCTCGGAATATGCATCGGGCAACAGTTGCTGTGCCGCCATTCGGAGGAAGGCGACACGGATTGCATCGGTGTGTTTGACGTTGACGTGAAGCGGTTCGTATCTGAACGCCACGAGGACAAGGTGCCGGCAATGGGATGGAACTGCATCCGCGACACTAAATCGGAACTGTTCAACGGTTTCACTCCGGACATCAACGAATACGTGTACTTCGTGCACAGCTACTATGTGCCGCTATGTCCCTACACCGCCGCCACAGCCGACTACATTCTGCCGTACAGTGCTGCACTGCACAAGGACAACTTCTACGCCACACAGTTTCACCCCGAGAAGAGTGGAAGCGTGGGCGAAAGGATACTAAAGAACTTTCTCGATATAAAGAAATGATAGAGCTTATACCAGCGATTGACATAATAGGCGGTCAGTGCGTCCGACTTTCAGAAGGCGACTACGCCCGCAGCAAGGTGTATTCCAACAGTCCGTCAGAGATGGCCAAGCGGTTTGAGGCAATCGGATTCAAGCGTTTGCACGTGGTAGACCTCGACGGAGCCAAGTCGAAACACATAGTCAACGAGACTGCTCTGCGCGAGATAACAGCAAACACGAACCTGACGGTTGACTTCGGTGGCGGAATAAAGACCGACGCCGACATCGACAAAGCCTTCGCAGCCGGTGCTTCGATGGTGACCATTGGGTCTGTGGCGGTGACAAACCCCGAACTGATGGAGTCGTGGATTGCCAAGTATGGAGCAGAAAGACTCATTCTCGGTGCCGACGTGCGCAACGGAAAGATTGCCATCAACGGATGGAAAGAGAGTTCTGCCATAGAACTGCTACCGTTTATCGGGCAGTATGTTGAAAAAGGAATTACCAAGGTGCTCTGCACAGACATATCAAAAGACGGTATGCTCGGCGGCACTGCCGTGGCTCTATATAAAGAGGTGATGCAAGCATTCCCCTCTCTGCACCTGATAGCAAGCGGAGGCGTGTCGTGCAAGGAAGACATCGAGGAACTGCAACGCGAAGGCATACCGGCCGTAGTGTTCGGCAAAGCCATATACGAGGGAAAGATTAACCTGAAAGAACTATGGGACTGGCAAAACGCATAATACCGTGTCTCGACGTGAAAAACGGAGAGACAGTGAAGGGAGTGAACTTCGTGCAACTGCGCAAAGCCGGCAATCCCGTTGAACTGGGCAAGGCTTACAGTGAGGCAGGAGCCGACGAACTGGTGTTTCTCGACATAACGGCCAGTCACGAAGGGCGCAAAACGTTCACCGACATGGTGACAAAGGTTGCCGCAGAGATAAACATTCCGTTCACCGTTGGTGGTGGTATCAACGAGTTGGCTGATGTGGAACGACTGCTTAACGCCGGAGCCGACAAGGTGAGCGTGAACAGTGCCGCACTGAAGCGACCGGAACTGATCAACGAGATAACAAATCGCTTCGGCAGTCAAGTATGCGTGTGCGCCATAGACGCACGGCTTGATGATGACGGTTGGCACTGCTACCTCAACGGAGGGCGCAAACGCACTGACCGTGAACTGCTTGACTGGGCTAAGGAAGCCGAGGACCGCGGTGCTGGAGAAATACTGTTTACCAGCATGAACCACGACGGAGTGAAGACAGGTTACGCCAACGAAGCATTGGCAATGTTGGCCGACACATTGTCAATTCCCATAATAGCAAGTGGCGGTGCAGGAACGATGGAACATTTCCGCGACGCTTTCACCATCGGACACGCCGATGCGGCACTTGCGGCAAGCGTGTTTCACTTCGGCGAGATAGCCATTCCAGAACTGAAAACATATCTGCGCAGTCAGGGAGTGGACGTGCGCATCTGACACAATCGGGCAAAACAAAGAAAAGAAACAATACACATATAAAGACATGGAAATAGACTTTGAAAAATCAAACGGGCTTGTCCCGGCTATCATACAGGACGCTGTCACACAGAAAGTGCTCATGCTCGGATATATGAACAAGGAGGCTTATGAGAAAACATTGGCCACAAAGCAGGTGACATTTTACAGTCGCTCACGCCAATGTCTGTGGACAAAGGGTGAAACGTCGGGCAACTACCTTGACCTTGTGTCGATAAAGTGCGACTGCGACAACGACACACTGCTCGTACAGGCGCATCCGCACGGTCCAACGTGCCACACCGGAACCGACACCTGCTGGGGTGAGAAGAACGAGGCCAACCCGCTGTTGTTCCTTACCGAACTGCAGGACTTCATCAACAAGCGTCATGAGGAGATGCCAGAGGGCAGTTACACCACATCACTCTTCAAGGATGGACTCAACAGAATGGCGCAAAAGGTTGGCGAAGAGGCTCTTGAAGCTGTGATAGAAGCAGTGAACGGCACCGATGAACGCCTTGTTTATGAGGGCGCGGACATGCTCTACCACCTGATTGTACTGCTCACGTCAAAGGGCATGCGCATAGAAGACCTCGCAAAGGAACTGCAAGTACGCCACAATCCCAACTGGCACAAGCATTAAACCCATCCAAACTTCCACTCTACAGCCATGCTCATAGACTACAAGAAAGCCAAAATACTGCAACAGGACGACAAACTGATATTGGACAATATCGACTTCCACGTTGACGAAGGGGAGTTTGTGTATATCATTGGGCGTGTCGGCTCCGGCAAAAGCACCCTATTGAAGACCATATATCTCGAAATAGACATAGACGAAGCCGAAACTGCCACTGTTTTGGACACCAATATAATAGGTCTGAAACGCAAGTACATTCCGGCACTGCGCCGCCAGATAGGCACGATATTCCAGGATTTCCAACTGCTGAGCGACCGCACCGTCTACAAAAACCTGAGGTTTGTGCTCAAGGCCACAGGGTGGAAAAACAAGAATGACATAGACAAGCGCATAGCGGAAGTGCTGGACGATGTAGGCATGGCTGACAAAGCCGACAAGATGCCGCACGAGTTGTCTGGCGGAGAGCAGCAACGCATTGCGATAGCACGTGCCATACTGAACAAGCCAAAGATGATTGTGGCGGACGAACCCACGGGAAACCTTGATCCGGAGACTGCGGAAAACATCATCAAACTGTTGCGCGACATCTCACAGACAGGCACTTCCGTCATAATGACCACGCACAACATACCGCTGCTGGACAAGTATCCCGGCATTGTTTACCGCTGTCACGACTGTCAACTGGAGGAAACGACAAACGACTTCAACAAGTTGTCCTTGCCTGACGACGACACCGACGAAGCCGACAGTCCCGCAACGCCGCAAGAAGAGCAAAACTACGGCACGAGAGAAGACCTCTCTGTGTGAGAATACGCACCGAAACAACAACACGAAAAACAGATATACTATGAAAGTAATGAAATTCGGAGGGACATCCGTAGGCACACCTGCACGGATGAAAGACGTGACCAAACTGGTTACCGCGTCAGGGGAACCCGTTTTTGTGGTTCTTTCGGCCATGTCCGGCACGACCAACTCACTCGTGGAAATATCCGACTACCTATACAAAAAGAATCCAGATGGGGCCAACGAGGTGATAAACAAACTCGAAAGCAAGTACATCGCCCACACCAACGAACTGTATTCCACAGAGGAATGGCGCAAGAAGACCCAGGATTTTCTCCGCGAAGAGTTTGCCTACCTGCGCACTTTCACCAAGGAACTCTTCACGAGCTTTGAGGAAAAGAGCATAGTTGCGCAAGGAGAGATTATGAGTACCAACATGGTGGTCAACTATATGAAGGAGCAGGGCATCAAGGCCACACTGTTGTCTGCACTCGATTTCATGCGTACTGACAAGAACGGAGAGCCTGATCCCACGTATATCAGAAACGAACTGGCAGTTATCCTTAAAGAGAACGAAGGCAGTCAAGTTTATGTTACACAAGGTTTTATCTGCCGCAACGCCTATGGAGAGATAGACAATCTGCAACGAGGAGGCAGCGACTACACCGCATCGCTCATCGGAGCGGCCATCAATGCCGAAGAAATACAGATTTGGACCGACATTGACGGTATGCACAACAACGACCCGCGTGTGGTTGACAAGACCCAACCCGTACACCGTCTGCACTTCGAGGAGGCTGCTGAGCTTGCTTACTTCGGCGCAAAGATACTTCATCCCACCTGTATACAACCGGCGAAGTATGCTGGCATACCCGTAAGGTTGCTCAGTACGATGGAGCCGGAGGCTGAGGGCACAACAATAAGCAACGACACCGAGCACGGAAAGATAAAGGCTGTGGCGGCAAAAGACAACATCACGGCCATAAAGATAAAGAGTAGCAGGATGCTTCTCGCCACGGGTTTCCTGCGCAAAGTTTTCGAGATATTCGAAAGCTACCAGACTTCCATCGACATGGTTTGCACATCGGAGGTTGGAGTGTCAATGAGTATTGACAACGATTCGCACCTCGACGACATCGTTGCCGAACTGAAGAAATACGGAACCGTCACTGTTGACAACGACATGTGCATAATCTGCGTTGTAGGCGACCTCGACTGGAACAACGTAGGCTTTGAAACGCTTGCATCGGAAGCCATGAAAAACATTCCTGTCAGAATGATTTCATACGGCGGATCAAACTACAACATCTCGTTTCTCATAAAGAAAGAAGACAAGAAGAGAGCACTGCAAAGTCTCAGCGACACGCTTTTCAACCACTAAGCGGTTCTCTCCACATACGGCCAAGCCTTGGTTAGGGCTTGGCCAACCACATTTTCCGCCACGGATATGCGGCAACAAAAGAACGAACAACAACTATCACAAAACAAAAGAACGCCATGAAAGGGATTTTTCCTGTTGACAAATTCCAGTCAATCCAGACCCCATTCTACTATTATGACATCGAGCTGCTCCGCGCAACCCTGCGTGCCATCAACGCCGAGACAGCCAAACATGAAGGTTTTAATGTACACTATGCCATAAAAGCAAATGCCAACAAGAACGTTCTGCGGACTATCCGCGAGGCCGGACTTGGCGCAGACTGCGTGAGCGGAGGCGAGATTGAGGCTGCGCTCAGCACTGGTTTTTCGCCGTCGGGCATCGTCTTTGCCGGCGTGGGCAAGGCCGACTGGGAGATCAATCTTGCCCTTGACAACGACATCGCCTGCTTCAACGTGGAAAGTGCTGCCGAGTTGGCTGTGATAAACGAACTGGCTGCTAAAAAGGGAAAGACGGCACGGGTGGCATTGCGCATAAACCCCAACATCGGAGCGCACACTCACGCCAACATAACTACTGGTCTTGCAGAAAACAAGTTCGGCATAGCCATGCGCGACATGGAGTCGTTGATAGAAGAAATCAGCCGGATGAGCAACGTGGAACTCAAAGGACTTCACTTCCACATAGGTTCGCAAATCCTTGATATGACTGACTTTGAGGCTTTGTGCAACAGAATAAACGAGCTTCAGGACCGTTTGGACACCCAACGCATCAGGTTGGAAAGCATAAATGTAGGTGGAGGACTCGGTATAGACTATGAACACCCGAACAGGATGCCTATTCCCGACTTCAAATCTTATTTTGACACGTATGCAAAACACCTGCGTCTGCGTCCCGGACAGCAGCTCCACTTTGAACTGGGCAGGGCTGTCGTAGGCCAGTGCGGTTCTCTGATAACCCGTACCCTGTACATCAAGCAGGGCGAAACCAAGCAGTTTGCTATCGTGGATGCCGGAATGACCGACCTGATCAGACCCGCTCTGTATCAGGCATACCACAAGATAGAAAACATATCGAGCGACAAACCCATGGAAACCTACGATGTTGTGGGTCCGATATGCGAGTCGAGCGACGTGTTTGCCAAGCATATAGAACTCAACGCCACGTCACGCGGCGACCTGATAGCCATACGTTCGGCAGGTGCCTATGGCGAAATAATGGCTTCGCAGTACAACTGCCGACGGATGCCCGTGGGATATACGAGCGACGAGACTGCAACCTGCGGACGTCAATAGGACGAAACAACAACAAGGTGCCGCAATATCCATCTTTTATTTCCAGCATGATATTGCGGCAAACCTTGTCACTCTTCCTTAGAATCCAGCCCGACTGAGAACAACCTAATACACGAATGGCATGATCAAGGTTCTGCATTTCTTTCCGAAAGACGACAAGATGATTGCGCAGCATGTGGACATTCTGTGCAATGCAATGGGAAGTTATGCCGACTCTTATGCCTCGTGTGAACCCAAAGACTTCATCCAAAAGCTCCATGACAAGCGTCCTGACATAGTGCATTTGCATGGTTGCTGGCGCATGGCCAACTGGATTGCCGCACGCAAAGCCACTGGTCATGGCGCACGCATTGTGCTTTCGCCGCACGGAGGACTTGAACCGTGGATAATCAAGCAGAACTATTGGAGCAGGAAACTGCCGCAACTATTGCTGTATCAGCGACGTATGGTCAAGCACGCAGCTGCAGTTATCGTCATGGGACGCATGGAAAAAGGTTGTTTGGAACGGCTAAATCTCACTCAACGCGTGGAGACTATCCTCAATTCTCTCATCACCAGTGCACTGACCGATGAGCAGATGGCTGCCGCAACCCACGCTGTCTACCGCAAAGTGCTGGACAGCAACGTCTGGCCGCTGATGGAAGAAGACACAAAGGAGGCTGCAAAGGCACTCATAAAGGCCGGAATTACAGGCGATTCGCGATGGATAGACAACGACGGAGCGGTTGCCGTTCACGGTCTCACGCCCGACGAGAAGCGTAAGATTGTGCTCTACGCATACCAGGAAGGCATTTCGGACACCATAAACCAAGGTTTCGCCGCAACGAACACTGTTATTCCCGACATTGACCCTGCCAATGTTCCTCAATATATGTACGGCAAGACAACCGAGAGCAGCATTGTTCCGCAAGACGTGGACGACATCAACGAAAAGGTTGTGGCCGCAATGAAGGCGGCTCGAAAACTTGACTGGACAGGCAAACTCGCCACAAAGAACATCGTGGAACTTGACATACTCATGCGCAGCGGTGAGATTGACGAAGCCGAACTTGCCGAAACACTGCGTGAAAAACACCTGCTGTCGTTCGCAAACAGGATGATGGCTGTAATGAACAGCACCACTGGATTCGACGAAGGCCTTATGCCCATTGCCATGAAGGAGGGACGCAGAGCGAAAAACATGATAAAAAGATTATAGAATCACACCACAAAAAGATTAATCAAAAGCCTTGAAATATGACACAAAAGACTGTTTCCAATCAGGAGACAAACCTTCACTACCTCGAATTGCTGTCACATTCGTTTCCGACAATAGCCGACGCAAGCACGGAAATAATCAATCTGGAGGCCATACTCAATCTCCCCAAAGGCACGGAGCACTTCCTTGCCGACCTGCACGGTGAGAGTGAGGCGTTCCAACACGTGCTGAAAAACGCTTCGGGCAACATCAAGCGCAAGGTGAACGAACTGTTCGGCAATAGTATGCGCGAGTCAGAGAAGAAGGAACTATGCACCTTGATATACTATCCCGAACAGAAACTGGAACTGATTAAGGCTTCGGAACCGGAACTGGACGACTGGTATCACATCACGATACACCAACTCGTGCGCATATGCCGCGATGTGAGCAGCAAGTACACCCGTTCCAAGGTGCGCAAATCGCTGCCTTCAGACTTCAGTTACATCATAGAAGAACTGCTCCACGAGCGTGACGACGACACCGACAAGGCTGCTTACGTCAACGTGATCGTTGACACCATCATCACCACAGGCCGTGCCGACGACTTCATCGCCGCACTCTGCAACGTGATTCAGCGCCTTGCCATCGACCAACTGCACATTCTCGGCGACATATACGACCGTGGTCCCGGTGCCCACAAGATAATGGACACGATGATGAAGTATCACAAGTGGGACATACAGTGGGGCAATCACGACATACTCTGGATGGGTGCGTGCGCCGGCAACGACGCTTGCATCTGCAATGTGCTGCGGTTGTCACTGCGCTACGCCAATCTGAGCACGCTCGAAGAGGGTTACGGCATCAATCTTGTGCCGCTCGCCACATTTGCAATGGACACCTACGGCGACGATCCTTGCACCGAGTTCATGCCCAAGATACTGAAAGGCTCCACCATTGACGACAAGACCAAACGCCTGATTGCCATGATGCACAAGGCCGTCACGGTGCTGCAGTTCAAGAAAGAGGCGCAACTGTTCAAGAAGCATCCGGCATGGGGAATGGAAAACCGCTGCCTGTTCGACAACGTTGACTATGAGCACGGCATCTGCACCATGACCGACAAGGAGGGCAATGAGCACCGCTACGAGATGCTGAGCAACAACTTCCCCACCATAGACCCCACTGACCCCAACCGTCTCACGCCCGAAGAGGAACAACTGATGGAGCGCTTGCACCACTCGTTCACCGTGTGCGAGAAGTTGCGCCGGCATATACGCACCCTGTTGAGCCACGGTTGCATGTACGCGATATACAACAGCAACCTGCTTTTCCACGCGTCCATACCTCTCAACGACGACGGTTCGCTGAAGGAAGTGGAGCTTGCGCCTGGTCACAGATACTGCGGAAAGGAACTGATGCACCAGACGGGTATGCTCATACGTTCGGCTTTCACCGACGACACGCCCGGCGACGAAAAGCAATATGCCATCGACTTCTTCCTCTATCTGTGGTGCGGCAAGGACAGTCCACTGTTCGACAAGTCGAAGATGGCTACGTTCGAGCGCTATTTCCTTTCCGACAAGGAGACCTATACCGAGGAAAAAGGCAACTACTTCAAGCTCCGCGATTCTGAAGAGATTTGCGACCGCATACTGGATGCCTTCGGAGTGACAGGCAACAACCGTCACATAATCAACGGCCACGTGCCCGTGCATGCCGGAAGTGGTGAGAATCCGATAAAGGCCAATGGAAAACTGATGGTGATAGACGGTGGTTTCAGTGAAGCCTACCACAAGGAAACCGGCATTGCAGGCTATACGCTCGTGTATCACAGCCGCGGTTTCCAACTCGTGCAGCACGAACCGTTCACCAGTACCGCCGATGCCATACAGCGTGGCACCGACATCAAGAGCACCTTCCAGATAGTCGAGATGTCCAAACACCGCATGCTCGTGGCCGATACCGACAAGGGTGAAGAGCTTCGCGCTCAAATAGTTGACCTCAAGGAGTTGCTCCACGCCTATCGTCACGGCACAATAAAGGAGATAACGTCAAGACAATAACGCCTCTACCCCACTCTATACTCCGCACACAGAGACGACAAAAGCTCTGTGTGCGGAGTTTTTTTATTGGTTATAGTCATTCTTTGTGCGGATGGCAAAAAATCTGCTCTTGTGGAAGCTTGTAGTAGGCGCTGCGTCCTCGCTG
>CAVKVO010000030.1:6524-15677 GCA_963659575.1 Prevotella sp. CAG:1031 | reverse complement strand
CTTTACGAGCGTAGATATGGCGTTTACGAGTCGTAAAGCGGCACTTTACGATCGTAACTATGGCACTTATTTTCGTAACTCGGCCATTTACGACTCGCAAATGGCATAGTTATGAGCCGTAAAAGTGTGCTTTTCTACCTGAAAACAGGTCTTTTCTTTCTTTAAAACATGCCGTTAACGTTGCACAATAGCCGCGTTATTATCGCAACAAGCACATATACAGCCCATTAACGTTGCACACGCAAAACTCGCGTATTTGCCAACAAAGACACGCACGGTGGATTTTGCGCGAGTTTTGGGCGCATAATTGTAAAACTGTTTCGGAGAATTTAACAGAAAGGAGCGGCAGCCTTAGTAGCCGACGCGTCCTCGCGTTGGCCTTGGCGCAATGGTAATCACAAAGGGATGCCGGTAATATGCACTGCGTCACTTGGCAATGCTCAAAATATGTAGCACACATTAGCGCAACGACAAATGAAAAAGCCGAAGCCAACAGGGAACTTTCCCTCGTTGGCTTCGGCTCTTGTTAGATAGGAAGTGGCGGTTGCCAGATTGGCAAATGCCGCACTTATTTGTATTCAGCCCAACTCTTTATGTCGATATCCTCCAGCTTGACGTTGCAGAACGCTGTGATGAAGGCCGACGCAAGACGGCTGTTGGTAATCAATGGCACGTTGAGGTCGATGGCTGCGCGGCGTATCTTGTAGCCGTTGGACAGCTCTCCGGCGGTCAGGTCCTTGGGAATGTTCACTACCATGTCTATCTCGTGGTTGTGCAACATTTCGAGAGCCTGAGGCTGCTGCTGCTCAGAAGGCCAGTAAACGAGAGTGTTCTCAATGCCGTTCTCAGTGAGATAGCGCGACGAACCGCCAGTGGCGTAGATCTTGTAGCCGTGGCTCACAAGCATGCGTGCGGCGTCGAGCATCTCAGCCTTCTGCTTTGCGCTACCTGTGGAGAGGAGAATGTTCTTCTCCGGAATGCGGTGGCCTACGGAAAGCATGCTCTTGAGCAGTGCGGTGCTGGTGTCGTCGCCAAGGCAACCCACCTCTCCCGTTGACGCCATATCCACTCCGAGCACTGGGTCGGCCTTTTGCAGACGGTTGAACGAGAACTGGCTAGCCTTTATACCCACGTAGTCGAGGTCGAACAGGCTCTTGTGCGGTTTCTCCACGGGCAAGCCGAGCATGACTTTCGTAGCGAGTTCAATGAGGTTAATCTTGAGCACCTTGCTCACAAACGGGAACGAACGCGATGCGCGGAGGTTGCACTCAATCACCATGATGTCGTTCTCGCGAGCCATAAACTGGATGTTGAACGGACCGCTGATGTGCAGTTCCTTGGCAATCTTGTGGGCCACGCGCTTAATGCGGCGCACAGTTTCGCAGTAGATCTTCTGCGGCGGGAACTGTATGGTGGCGTCTCCCGAGTGTACACCGGCAAACTCGATGTGCTCGCTTATGGCGTAGGCAATCACTTCGCCGTCCTTTGCCACAGCGTCCATCTCTATTTCCTTGGCGTGCTCGATGAAACGGCTCACCACAACGGGATGGTCTTCGCTGACGTTGGCCGCCAAACGGAGGAACTTCTCAAGCTCTTCGGGGTTGGAGCAAACGTTCATGGCTGCTCCGGAAAGCACATACGACGGGCGCACGAGCACTGGGAAGCCCACCTCATCGATGAAGCGGTTGATGTCGTCCATAGATGTGAGCGCGCTCCATGCCGGCTGGTCAATGCCGTTGCGGGTAAGCATCGAGGAGAACTTGGCGCGGTCTTCGGCGTTGTCAATGTCCTTTGCAGACGTTCCGAGTATGGGCACACGCTGCTCGTCGAGGCGTATGGCAAGGTTGTTTGGTATCTGTCCGCCAGTGGAAACGATTACTCCGTGAGGACATTCAAGGTCGATGATGTCCATTACGCGCTCAAACGTAAGCTCGTCGAAGTAGAGACGGTCGCACATGTCGTAGTCTGTCGACACCGTTTCGGGGTTGTAGTTGATCATAACCGAACGGTAGCCTTCCTTGCGAATGGTGTTCAGAGCCTGCACGCCGCACCAGTCGAACTCAACGGATGAGCCAATGCGATAGGCACCGGAACCGAGTACGATGATGGAACGCTTGTCGTTTTCGTAAGCAATGTCGTGAGCCACGCCAGCGTAGGTAAGGTACAGGTAGTTGGTCTGTGCGGGATATTCTGCGGCAAGCGTATCAATCTGCTTGACAACGGGCAGGATGCCAAACGTCTTGCGCAGCTGGCGCACTGCCAATCCGGCCTTTGCCATGCTGTGAAGTTCGTTTTCAAGACCAACGGCGCGGGCTATCTGGAAGTCGGTGAAGCCGTAAACCTTGGCTTCGCGCAACAGTTCGCGGTCAAGGTTGTTGACGCTCTTGAGGGCTTTGAGCTTCTCGTCGATGTCAATGATGTGCTTCAGCTTCTGCAGGAACCAGCGGTCAATCTTGGTGAGGTCGTGTATCTGGTCGATGGTGTAGCCCTTGTGCATGGCCTTGGATATGATGAACACACGCTTGTCGGTGGGTTCGCGCAGGGCTGCGTCGATGTCTGGTATCTCCAGTTCCTTGTTCTCCACAAAGCCGTGCATGCCCTGGCCTATCATACGCAAGCCCTTCTGTATGGCTTCCTCGAAGTTGCGGCCTATCGCCATCACCTCTCCTACGGACTTCATGGACGAACCGAGTTCCTTGTCCACACCACGGAACTTGCTCAAGTCCCAGCGCGGTATCTTGCAGACAACGTAGTCGAGAGCGGGTTCAAAGAATGCGCTGGTGGTCTTGGTCACGGAGTTTTTCAGCTCAAACAGACCGTAGCCCATACCAAGTTTGGCGGCTACGAAAGCCAAGGGATAGCCTGTGGCCTTTGAAGCCAAAGCCGACGAACGGCTGAGGCGCGCATTCACCTCAATAACGCGGTAGTCCTCGCTCTTGGGGTCAAAGGCATACTGCACGTTGCACTCTCCCACGATGCCTATGTGGCGGATTATCTTTATGGAAAGGGCGCGCAACTTGTGGTATTCGCTGTTGGTAAGGGTCTGCGACGGCGCAATCACGATGCTCTCGCCGGTGTGTATGCCCAGCGGGTCGAAGTTTTCCATGTTGCAGACCGTTATACAGTTGTCGTAACGGTCGCGCACAACTTCATATTCTATCTCTTTCCAACCCTTGAGGCTCTTCTCCACGAGCACCTGGGGCGAGAACGAAAACGCTTTCTCGGCCAGTTTGTCGAGCTCTTCCTCGTTGTCGCAGAAACCGGAGCCCAGTCCGCCAAGTGCGTATGCCGCACGGAGAATCACGGGATAGCCCAGTTCCTTGGCTGCGGCGCGTGCCTGTTCGATAGACTCGCAGGCTTCGCTCTTGATAGTCTTTACGTTGATTTCGTTAAGTCGCTCTACGAACAACTCGCGGTCCTCGGTATCCATGATGGCCTGCACCTGTGTACCGAGCACACGCACTCCATACTTCTCAAGCACGCCTGACTTGTAAAGCTCAACGCCGCAGTTCAAGGCTGTCTGTCCGCCAAACGCGAGCAGAATACCGTCGGGGCGCTCTTTCTCAATCACCCTCTCTACGAAGTAAGGCTGTACGGGAAGGAAGTATATCTGGTCGGCCACGCCTTCCGAAGTCTGCACCGTGGCGATGTTAGGATTGATAAGCACAGTGTAGACTCCCTCTTCACGGAGTGCTTTGAGGGCTTGCGAACCAGAGTAGTCGAACTCTCCGGCTTCACCTATCTTCAATGCTCCTGAGCCAAGCAGCAGGACTTTCTTTATATTGTCGTCTTTCATCTTGTCGGTTGTTACTTGAGTTTTTCTACGAAACGGTCAAACATGAACTCCGTGTCAACAGGTCCGGAGCAAGCCTCCGGGTGGAACTGGCTGGTGAACCAGGGGTTCTCCTTGTGGCAAACGCCCTCGTTGGAACCGTCGTTCATGTTGACAAACAGCTCGCGCCAGTCTTTGCCCAGCGTATTCGCATCAACTGCGTAGCCGTGGTTCTGGCTTGTTATGTAGCAGTGGTCGGTTCCCACTTCGCGCACAGGTTGGTTGTGCGAACGGTGACCGTACTTCAACTTATATATAGTGGCACCTCCGGCCTTTGCCAGCAACTGGTTGCCCATGCAGATGCCGCATATAGGCTTGCGCGACAGACTCATCTGCTTGCGTATCACAGCCACAGCATCCTCGCACATGTCAGGGTCGCCGGGACCGTTGCCCAAGAACAGTCCGTCAAAGTCCATGTTGGTGTAGTCATAGTTCCATGGCACGCGGATTACCTCAACGCCACGGTTCACCAAACAGCGTATGATGTTGTTCTTCACACCGCAGTCAACAAGTACCACCTTCTTTCCTGCGCCCTCGTTGTAGCGGATTATCTCCTTGCAACTAACCATGTCAACAAAGTTAACGCCCTCGTAGTTGGCTTCAGGAATGTTGTCGGGCTCGTCGTCAAACAGGATTTTGCCCATCATCACGCCGTGTTCACGCAGCACCTTGGTGAGTTGCCTTGTGTCAATGCCCGTGATGCCGGGCACATGCTCGCGCTTGAGCCAGTCGGCGAGGCTCTCTACGGCGTTCCAATGGCTATACTGCTCACTGTAGTCGGCCACAATGATTGCCGAAGCGTATATCCTGTCGCTCTCCATGAACGTGGCGATGCTGTCGGGTTCCACTGTGAAAGGAGGAACTCCATAGTTGCCGACAAGCGGATAGGTCAGTGTCATGAGCTGTCCTGCGTATGACGGGTCGGTAAGGCTTTCGGGATAGCCCATCATGGCTGTGTTGAAAACCACCTCACCAGCTACTGGCTGGTCGTAGCCGAAAGACTTTCCGTGAAATTTCGTACCGTCTTCAAGTACTAATGTTACGTTCTTCATTAATATATATGTGGTATCTGGTTGTGCTTAAAACTTTTTCTCGCGCTTAAAACTTCCGCTTGCGCTTGGAAGCTATGCTCGCATTAGAAAGCTTTCGCTTGCGCTTAAAACTTCTGTTCGTACTGGTAGACTTTCTCGTAGTAGTTGATGAAAGCCTGGTTTACCAGCTTCATGCCGCCCGGAGTAGGGTAGTTGCCGGTGAAATACCAGTCGCCCTTGTGCTCAGGAATGGCTTCGTGCAGTCCCTCTATGCTTTGGTATACAAGCTCTATCGGAGTGGTAACGCCTTGCGGACGCAGCATTTCCACCATCTTGTGGTTCAGTTCATCAACCGTAAACGGCTTGTAGAGGTCCTTCACGCAGCAGCGCATCTGCTCTTTGGGCTTGTTCAGCTCCTCCTTGCAGTTCTTGTATGTATTGTCAATCAGCGAGTGCATTCCCCTTTCCTTTAGCAGTTCGATGCAGGCACGGAACGCGATGAACTCCTCAAGGCGTGCCATATCGATGCCGTAATAGTCCGGATAGCGTATCTGCGGCGATGAACTTACGATGACAATCTTCCTCGGATGCAGTCTGTCGAGTATCTTTATGATGCTCTCGCGCAGGGTAGTGCCACGAACAATACTGTCGTCTATCACCACCAGACTGTCTACGCCTCTTTCAAGCACCTCGTAGGTTATGTCGTAGACGTGGGAAGCCAAGTCGTTGCGCGAGTTTCCTTCGGTTATGAATGTGCGCAGCTTGATGTCTTTCCATGCCACTTTCTCTGAACGCACATACCAGTCCATGATCTTTTCAAGTTCTTCATGGGTCGGTTTGTGGTCCATCTCCTCGATGGCCTTTATCTTCTGGTCGTTGATATACTTCTTAAATCCGCCAAGCATACCGTAGTAAGCCACTTCGGCAGTGTTGGGGATAAATGAGAATACGGTGTGAGCCACATCGTAGTCAACCGCTTTCAATATAGGTTCGGTAAGCAGTTCACCCAGTTTCTTGCGCTCTGCGTAGATGTCACGGTCAGAACCGCGGCTGAAATATATACGCTCGAATGAACAAGCGGTGTCTCCCTTGCGCTCCATTATGCGGTCGATGCGACATTCACCGTGACGGCTGACAATGATTGCCTCGCCCGGCTGCAACTCCTGCACCTCGTCGCACTCGATGTCAAACGTTGTCTGGAGCACAGGACGCTCACTTGCCACGGCAATGATTTCGTCGTTGCGGTAGTAGAACGCCGGACGTATGCCCCAAGGGTCGCGCATTGAGAACATTTCTCCGCTACCGGTGAGTCCGCACACCACATAACCTCCGTCGAAGTCGGGCATGGTTGTCTTGAGCACATTGTCCAGCTGAACATGGTCGTCGATGTATCTTGTGATGTCAAGACCGCTGAGTCCCTGCTCTTTTGCGTCAGCGAAATTGCGCTCCACCTCACGGTCAAGTCTGTGTCCCATCCACTCCAGCATGATGTAACTGTCGGAATAGATGCGGGGACATTGACCCTGTGCGGTGATTTTCTGGAACACCTCGTCCATGTTGGTCATGTTGAAGTTTCCGCAAAGGCAGAGGTTCTTGGCTTTCCAGTTGTTGCGGCGCAGGAACGGATGAACATACTGCAGTCCGCTCTTGCCAGTGGTTGAATAGCGCAGATGGCCCATATAGAGTTCGCCGGCGAACGGAAGCTTTTCTTTTGCAAACTGGGCGTCAGCTATCTGTTCGGCCGTAAGTCCGACAAAACTCTTCTGCACAGTGCCGAATATTTCCGTTATGGCGTTGGCTCCCATGGCTTTTTCCCTGAACATATATTCGTGTCCCGGTTCCGTGTTGAGCTTGACACAAGCCATGCCTGCGCCTTCCTGGCCGCGGTTGTGCTGCTTCTCCATCATCAGATAGAGCTTGTTCAGTCCGTACATCCACGTGCCGTATTTGCGCTGATAGTATTCGAGAGGTTTCAGAAGGCGTATCATCGCCACTCCACACTCATGTTTCAATTGCTCCATTCAGTTTGCCTGTATAATGATTTTCTTTGGTCTTTTGTTTGTGATATACCCTGTGAGACGTTTATTCCACCGTGACTGACTTCGCCAGATTTCGCGGTTGGTCAACGTCCTTGCCCTTGCACACTGCGATATGATAGGCCAGCAGCTGCAGAGGTATGATGGTAAGCAGCGGTTCGAGACACTCTATCGTGTCGGGCACCTCCAGCACTTCGTCCGCAATCCGGCTTATCGTCTCGTCGCCTTTGGACACTATCGCAATGAGTTTGCCCTTGCGCGCCTTCACCTCCTGTATGTTGCTCAGCACCTTCTCGTACATTGCGTTGTGCGTAGCGATTACTACCACAGGCATATCTGAGTCGATGAGCGCGATGGGACCGTGCTTCATCTCTGCGGCAGGATAGCCTTCGGCGTGGATATAGCTGATCTCCTTGAGCTTCAACGCACCCTCCAAGGCTATCGGATAGCTGTATCCGCGTCCGAGATACAGGAAGTTGCGGGCATAAGTAAACGTCCGGCTGAGGTCGCCAATGCGGTTGTTCAGCTTCAACACCTCTTCCATCTTGCCCGGTATGGCGTGCAGTTCCTTCACCACGTGCAGATATGTTTCCTTGCTTATCGTTCCCTTTTCCTTAGCCAAGGCCAAGGCCAGCATGGAAAGCACAGTCACCTGTCCGGTGAAGGCTTTTGTGGATGCCACACCAATCTCAGGACCTACGTGGATGTATGATCCAGTGTTGGTGGCGCGCGGTATGCTTGAACCTATCGCGTTGCATATACCATATATAAATGCTCCGTTTTCCTTTGCGAGCTTTATTGCAGCAAGAGTGTCTGCCGTTTCACCGCTCTGCGAGAGGGCAATCACCACGTCATCGGGCGTTATCACAGGGTTGCGGTAGCGGAACTCAGATGCGTATTCCACCTCTACCGGTATGCGGCAAAGGCTCTCTATCATCTGTTTGCCTATGAGTCCTGCGTGCCATGATGTGCCGCACGCCACGATGACAAACCGTTTGGCGTTGAGCAGTTGCTTCTTGTAGTCGATAACTGCGCTGAGCACCACATTGTCCGTCTCCACATTCACACGTCCGCGCATACAGTTGGTCAAGCAAGCGGGCTGCTCAAAGATTTCCTTGAGCATGAAGTGCGGGTAACCACCTTTCTCTATCTGTCCGAGATTGATGTCCACCGTCTGTATTTCCGGACTCAGTTTGCGGTTGAGTATGTTGACCACCTTGAGCTCCTCGCCGCGACGTATCACAGCGATGTTGCCGTCTTCAAGATACACAACCTTGTCTGTGTATTCCACTATCGGGCTTGCGTCGGAGGCAAGGAAGAACTCGTTGTCGCCGATGCCCACCACGAGCGGACTCTGTTTGCGAGCAGCTATTATCTGGTTGGGGTCGCGCTTGTCGAGCAGGGCTATGGCGTAGGCACCGATCACCTCGTGGAGAGCCAACTGCACTGCGGTAAGCAAGTCGAGGTTCTTGCGCTCCTGGATGTATTCTATCAGTTGCACAAGCACTTCCGTGTCGGTGTCAGAGCGGAACTTCACGCCTTTAGACATCAACTTGTTCTTCAAATCGGCGAAGTTCTCTATTATTCCGTTGTGGATTATCGCGAGGTTCTTCGACTGTGAGTAGTGCGGATGGGCGTTCATGGCCGACGGTTCACCGTGGGTAGCCCATCTGGTGTGGGCAATGCCGACGGTTCCCGATATGTCCTTGTCCTGGCAATAGGCCACAAGGTCGTCCACCTTGCCCTTTGCCTTGCACACGTTGAGGCTGCCGTTAGAGTTTATGAGAGCCACGCCGGCACTGTCGTAGCCTCTGTATTCCAGACGTCGAAGTCCTTTTATCAATATAGGATAAGCATCCCTGTTACCTATGTAACCTACTATTCCACACATATTCCAAATCCCTTGTGTTTGAGAAACGTATACTTAAACAGAAGGGGGAACGGCTTTTGTTTCCATTCTCCCTTTCGTTATTCATTATTTGTGCAGTATGTTGTAAAGCAGCGAGGTCAACGATATGAGTATCGATGTTGCTGAGAACCACAATGTAGTCATGCTACCCACGCTGGAGTTCTGCGCCTTCACCTTGTTCGGCTCTACATATACTATATCATTTTGCTGAAGATAGTAGTAAGGCGAGTTGATCAGGCTGGCATCGTTCAGGTTGAGCACGTGTATCGACTTCTCGCCAGTGGAATCCTCCCTGATGAGTTTCACGTTGTTGCGCACACCATATATAGTAAGGTCTCCTGCCTG